>PWWY01000223.1 GCA_003561325.1 Syntrophomonadaceae bacterium
AAGTGCGTCTGCAAAGTGCGTCTGCAGCCCGTATCCCCGGAGGGTGAGCACATTGACTCCTTTACGCGTACTGATCGTCGAAGACTCGGAAAACGATACCCTGCTCTTGCTGCGCCTGCTGCGCAAGGGAGGTTATGCGCCAACCTACCGGCAAGTGCAAACCGAAGCGAGCATGAAACAAGCATTGCAGGAAGAAGCCTGGGACCTGATCCTCTCCGATCACGATATGCCTTGCTTTAGTGCCCTGGAAGCCTTGCGTATTTTTCAGGAAAGCGGGCTGGAGATCCCGTTTATTATCGTCTCCGGGGCGTTGGAGGAAGGCATTGCCCGCGCCGCCATACGTGCTGGCGCCCGCGATTTCATCAGGAAAAAAGAACTGGAATACCTGCTTCCAGCCGTACAGCGCGAGCTGGACCAGGGACATCATCCAGGTTAAACTCCCCGCGGCGGGTCAGCTCTCATTTAAAAAAACCACTTCCCCCGACCCAAGATAATACTTGGCCTCCACCACCTCTACCCGGCCTGCTTGCACGCCCTCGGCAAGCAGGGAACTGCAGGAGACTAACTCATCCTTGACCGCCCTGATATTCTCGTCCACGGACAATTCCACCAGCGAGTATGACCTGTCTGCGCCGGCTTTGGCCTTGCGTAACGCTTTTTCGACCGCGGGCCGGATCTTTTCCACCATGGCCTGCATACCGGGGCTGAGGCGAAGCGTTGCCTTGTGCGCCAGGACGGCCGCCTTTACCGCGCCGCAGCTTTCATGTCCCAGCACGACAACGAGGGGGACATCCAGGTGCTCCACGGCATACTCGATGCTGCCCAGGGCAATGGCATCCACGAGGTTGCCGGCGGAGCGCAGGACAAATAAATCTCCCAGGTCCCCGTCGAAAATCAGTTCCGGGGGAACCCGGGAATCGGAACAGCCGACGATCACCGCAAAGGGATTTTGCCCATGCTGCAGCAGGGCCCTTCTTTTCTCAGCCCCCGGTTCTTTCGAGCCGGGGGTCCCGGCCATGAAACGCCTGTTTCCTTCTACCAGCCGCGCCTTCGCCTCCAGGGGGGTGACTGCACCCGGCGGACTATCCTGGTCGGGAACACCATTATTTTTCACCTGTGATGAAACCTCCTCCCCCGAAAAGTTCGGTAGCTCCGAGCATCAAACCTTCCCGGAAAAGCGGGCCCTCTTCCTGCCACCGGCCCGGCCTGGATCGGCACCCCTGTTGGTCCAGGTTGCAGATTTTTTACTGACTGTCGGAAGCCCCTTTTTGCCCCGGCTGCAGCAGACCTCAAGGCTGCAACCCGGTCAGGATGGCCCGATCAGGCAGGGTATCCAGGTTTTCCCCAGGGGCAGGAAGTCTGGCAGGCCCAGCAGTAATAGTAGCCGCCTGTCATGAAATTCTGCCAAAGCTCCCGCAGGGCGGGACCGCGTAAGGCTTCTTGCCGCCTGGCGTCATCCGCGGTAATGATTTCATCCAGGAAAGTGGAAAATCCTCGCAAACCATACGTAAATACCCGGTCCCCGCACTTTTTCTTGTTGATTTTATACGGTTCCAGGGCCCCGGCCGGGCAGCTGTCCAGGCAGATGGTGCACGCTCCGCACTTGCTTTCCAGGGCTACATCTGCAGCAACCTGCTTTTCCAGGGGAAAGTTGGTCAGTACTCCACCCAGGCGCACCAGGGGGCCAAATTCCCCGGTAATCAGCAGGCCATTTTTCCCATAGAATCCCAACCCTGCCGCCACCCCGGCCCGCCTCCAACAAATTTCCCCCCGCATCCCCTTGCCCTCCCCCAGCATATCCATGGGCATGTAGACGGGGACCGAAACCCCCAGGCACCCTTCATCTTCAATCTCCCGGCTCAAGCGGTGAGAAAGATCCCCCGCATGACGGTAGGCGTAGAGGGTGTCGTACTGCTGGACGGGGTTGTTGCCGGAATGGAGGGTGCCCCGCGAGTGGGCCACTGCAAAAATAACCAGGAAGCGCCCTTCCGGGAGCATGGACCGCATCTTTTCGCGGTAATCCTCCAACAGCGGGTGATCGGCAGCACACACCCCGGCAATCATTCCCGGGCCGAGCTTTCTTTCCCCCTGCAAAATCTTTTCTAACAGTTCCATGGCGTAACCTCCCCAAGGCTTAATCCTTGCTGCGGCGAGTTTCAACCCGGCGCAGAGTCCTAGAACGAAATTTTCCACCGGCGTTGCCATTAAACGATGGAACCAGCCCCTGTGGCTAGCGGTTTACGTAAGATAAACAACACGCTGCTGTAGACGTAGTTTTTTTCGCGAAATCATCCCGTCTTTCCTGCTTCCCCGCAGTGAAGCTGAAAGTAACGCTACTCCCTGGATGTGCAGGTGTTCCTGCGGTGCCGCGCTGTATCGGACTGCCCGGGTGAGTGCGGACGAACCACCAGGCAGGCTCGGGGGATGCCAGGATCACGGGGATTCGCGCCAGGAAGCAATATACTGCAGCTTCTCCGCTCCCAGGGAAGGAGGATTTGTCTTTAGGACAACCCAATTTCCGGGAAGTCCAAGTTCTTTGGCCGTGAGTTCGAAGTGACAGAGGGCGATGCCCAGATCGATGCGCTGGATTCCAAATCCTAAGATTTTATTGGTTAAAAGGGACGGCTCCAGGTAAAAATGCCAGAAGTCCTCGCGTTTGATCACCCGCCAGGGCTGCCTGTTGGAAGCCGAAGGGGCCAACCTGACCATTTCCAGGGGAACGTGGAAATCCCCGGCCTCGTTTTTCGCCAGGGGGCGACCCAAACGCTGGTGGAAAAATAGTTCCGGCCAGGACTTCCTTTTTGGGTTGCGCTGCCTGGCCGTTGAAAACTCCGGCCTAACCGATCGGTTCTCAGGGCGCTTCCCCCGAAATAAAATACCGGAAAGACCCATATTAAGCATCTTTTCTTTTCGCGCCTTGTAGCCTACCGGGGTAATGGCGGGAAGCATCTCGGTTTCTGTTAACGCAACGGTTTCCAGCAGGCTTTTTCTCCGGAAGGTCCCGCCCAGCCAGCATGTTCCCAGGCCCAGGGAAGTAGCATAGAGGATCAGCTGCTCAAAAACATAACCCAGCTCTTCCAGGTCTTGTTTTCCCTTTTCCACGATCCCGGCGATAAAGTGCTGCGCGCCGCGGATAAACCCGTACGTCCCGATTTTCTTGCCGGTTTTTTCCGCGAAGGAGCTGACCTCCAAAAAAACAAAGCGCACCGGGCAGGAAAAAGGTCCGCGGATTTCCTGGGAATAGGCTTTTAGCTTCTCCAGTCCCTCGTCCGGCAATTCAGCAGGGTTATAGGTCCGGATCGAGCTGCGCCTGCTGATCACCTCCGTGACCGGGAGATTAAAATATTGTGCCTGGGGCATCTTGACCGCTCCTTACTCGTTTACCTTATCTTTATGGCCATATCTTTATGGCCATCTTTCATCGCCCTTTTTTTGAACTATGCCCGCTTCTATAGTATAATAAGGAAACAGCGGGCTATTTTTACTTACAAGCATCCTAATGATGGGAGGGAAGATGCACATGGCCAAGAAACGGGAGCTACCTTCTGAACTCGGCGCCGTCTACATTGCCAATGAGGTCGTTGCCATCGCCAGCGCCCTGGCGGCTGTCGAGGTAAAAGGCGTAGCGAGCATGAAAGGCGGTATCGGGAGCGAGATTTCAGAAGCCAGCGGGCGTAAAAACCTGTCCCGGGGCGTCAAGGTGGAGATTAAGGATCTGGAAACGACCATTGATTTACAGATTATCGGGCAGTACGGTTCAAATCTCCCGGAAGTAGCCAGGCAAGTGCAGAAAGCTGTGAAAAAGGCCGTAGAAGACATGACCGGGTTAAAGGTTGTGCAAGTGAATGTTTACGTGCCGGGGATCAACATTCCCCAGGAAACTACTGCCTGAACCAGACCCGGGTGACAAGACGGGCCTCCGGAGAAGTTTCATAACCCACAGAAGCTTCGAATGCTTCGGCGATCACGCGAAAAGGCAGGAAAGTCCGCCCCTGCGAAATGAACGCAGCCACATCGGAAATCACGGTGCTGGCTGCTCCTTTTTGGTAGACGGCAATGCTCGGGCTGCCGATGGTAATGGTAATCTCAATGTCTTCTCGCCGCAGGTACACGATTTCCACCCGGGAGTTCTTGGGCTCCCAGTCCACCTCGGCGGCGAAAGCTTCCCCCAGGAAACGCACGGGAACAAAAGTGCGGCTGCTCTGGATAAAGGGGGCAACATCCATTTCATGGGGAAGGCCATTGAAATAAGCGGTTTTGCTGCCTATTTCCATGATCACTTCTTCCACTCCCCGCCCCGGAGCCACGCCAGGCGGCACCATGTAGCCGAGGGCCTCCACAGCCCGGTCTGCACGGACCAGGCCGTATCCCTGGTGCTGTTCTGCCAGGCGCAGGTCTTGTGCCGTCTGCTGCAGCAAATTCCTGATCTGCACATTGGTTAAATCCGGATCCGCAGACCAGGCTAAGGCCGCGGCGCCCACGACGTGCAGGGAAGCCATGGATGTCCCGCTAAAGAGCTGGTAGTTATTGGCCGTCCAGGTGCTCCAAATATCCTTTCCGGGCGCGATCAGCTCCACTTCGGGACCGGTGCTGGAAAAACTGGCGCGCTGGTTGGCTTCATCGGAGGCGGCCACGGCAATCACAGTGTCGTAGGCCGCGGGGTAGGAGACGTTTTCTCCCCTGCCGTTATCCCTGCCCAGGTTTCCTGCAGCGGCCACCAGGATATGACCGTTCCGGTATGCTGTGTTGCACGCCAGCTCCAGGGACCGGGAGTAGGTGCTGCTGTAAAGGCTCATGTTGATAATCGGGATCTCTTCCTGGACAGCCCACTGGATGCCGTTGATCACGGACGACACCGTGCCCAGGCCGGTGTCGTCAAGAATCTTGACCGCAAAAGCGTCTACCCCGGGCGCAATCCCCACGACCCCGATTTCATTATCCAGGGCACCCACGATTCCCGTCACGTGGGTGCCGTGGCCGTTTGAGTCAAAATATTCATAGGCAAAGGTGCCCCCGCCGGGGCTTTCGGAAAAATTAATCCCCCCGGTGGCCTCGATGTCTTCATGATCCCTGTATACACCCGTGTCAAGAATGGCTACCCCCATACTGTCACCGGTTGTTGTTTCCCAGGCCGGAAAGGGATAGGCTTGGTTACCGAATACACGGGCAATCCCCCAGGGGACGACCTGCTCATCCCTGAACCCGGCCGATTGCACGGGGGCGGCTGTATCTGGCCATCCTGAAGAAAAAACGAGCTCATCCACCTCCACGAAGCTCACTTCCGGGTAGCGCGTAAGCTCCATCGCGCTGTGGAAGCACATGGTGGCCGCGAGAGCGTTAATCATCTCCAGCTCCATGTAGACCCGGCCGTCGTATTGTTCTACCAACGCCCGGTCCGGCGTTCCGCGAAAACCGATCACCACCCCAACGGGATCACCCGAAACAGCGCTGGAGGTGCCCCCCGGAATGGCTTCCCCTTGAACAACCAGCGAATTGATGGAAAGGGACCCCAGTAAAAATGCCACCACCAGCAGGGTGACCAGGGGTCTGCGAGTACGTTTCAAGAGCAATTTCCACACCGCTTTCCTCTCCTGGATCAAAAGGTCTTTTCCTCCTCTTTCCTTCATGCCCTACACCAATGCGTTTTACTCAAAAATTTTTTCATCTTCCGCGGCGGCCTCGGCCGCATCCAGCTCGAAATCGCGGCGGAAGGCCTTTTCCCTTTCCCGGCGCACCGCTTCTTCCCCGTACCATTCGTGGGCGACGATCATGGACATCACTTCGTTGGTGCCCGTCCAGATGGAGGCCAGGCTTAAATCCCGCGCGTGTCGCTCAATGGGATACACGTTGGTGTACCCGATGCCGCCCATCACCTGCATGCAGTTGCGCACCGCCTCCTGGCAGGAGGGGGTGACGAATTTCTTGGTTTCGCTGATCATGCGGCGGATCCGCCGCTCGTCTTCTCCGGCATCTACGGCCCGGCTGGTGGTGTAGACCAGGGAACGGCTGGCATCTAAGAGCATGGCTGCATCCGCCACCTGGAAGCTGACTCCCTGGAAACGATTAATCACCTGGCCAAAGGCCTTGCGCTTAGTGGTGTAGCGGGTAGCCACCTCCAGGGCAGACCGGGCCGGGCCGATGGTCATGGCTGCTGTGCCCAGCCGTTCCGGGATCATCATGGTGTTGAACACGGCATAGGCGTTGTGCAGCCCCCCGACAATATTTTCCCTGGGGACCTTGACCTGATCAAAGCGAACACGACCGGCTCCGCCCCCCCGGCACCCCATGAGGCCGTAGAGGTATTCTACCTTCACATCGTCCGTGCGGTCGACGATAAAACAAGTGAGCGCCCGGTGGGGATGCGCCTGGGGATCCGGATCGGTGCGGGCGTAAACCAGGAAAAAATCGGCGCCCTCGGCACCCACAATGAAACGCTTCTGGCCATCGAGGACAAAATAGTCCCCCTTGTCTTCAGCCCGGGTCGCTGTCCCAAAAAAATCGGAACCTCCCCGGGGTTCCGTGAGGCACTCCGCGGCAAATTTTTTACCGGCCAAAAGAGGTTTGACGTATGCTTCTTTCTGGGCCTCTGTGCCATGCTGAATAATGGCATCGCAAACCAGTTCGGCCCCGACGCCGAAAATGCAAGCAAAAATATAGCCCAGGGCCCCGACTTCTTCCATGACCAGGGAGGTGGCCACCCAATCCAGGTCCCGTCCTCCCCACTTTTTGGGGTAGCGGCAGCCCATGAGGTTGCGCCTGGCCGCCTCCTGTAAAAATTCTTTGGGAAACTGAA
>PWWY01000082.1 GCA_003561325.1 Syntrophomonadaceae bacterium
AATGATTTTGGCCCGTGTCGAACAGCAGTTTTTTGCCCCGGGTTTCCAGGTAGAGGCTTATGCCGTGCTGGGATTTCAGGCTCGACATGTCAGGGGCTGTGGTGTTTTCAATCAGCACTTTTATGCGCATGCCATGTTCACTCCTTCATCTCGTTATAGGGATGTTGATGGCAAAGATCCCGGTGATTGTAGTCCCTAACGACCGTGCAGCTATTTATGATACGGTTCGCCCCGCCTGATCTTAAAAGAGCGGTAGAGCTGCTCCAGCAGGATAAGACGCGCCAGGAGGTGGGGGAAGGTCAAGGCGGAAAGGGATAACAACAGGTCCGCTTTCTGCTTCAAGGACGCTGAAAGGCCTAGGTGACTGCCGATCACCATGTCCAGCTTGCTCTTGCCTGCCAGGGCAAGTTTCTCCAGGTAGTTGGCCAGCTCCAGGGAAGTCATCATGGTTCCTTCTTCCGCCAGGATGACCTGGTGTGCTTCCTGGCGGACATAGCGGTTAATCCGCTGCGCTTCTAGATCCAGGGTTTCCAGCCTGGCCTTTTCTCCCTCTCCTGTTTCCCGGACTTCAGCCAGTTCCAGCCATTCCACCCGGGCATAGGGCTTGAGCCGGGCCAGGTAATCATCAACCCCCTGCTGCAGATATTTTTCTTTCATTTTACCCAGGCAAATAATGCGTATATGCACAACCATCTCCTTTGCAGTTTACAGCAAACGCTGGGTTGAAACCGGGGAGAGGACTTCTAAAACAGCAGGGAGTACGCCGGTAATCGCTCCCGATTTTTCCAGCGAGCGGGCCAGCTGCGCGTACCGGTGGCCCACGATGAGGGCGGGAACCGGGCTGATCGTGTGCCCTTTGATCCCCAGGTTTTCTACGTTGCCGTGGTCGCTGGTGAGCAAGAGCAGGTCTTCTTCCGGGTTCATATGCCGGATAACCGCTTCTAAAAAGCGGTCCAGAATGTTCAACGTTTCCACGGCCTTTTCCCGGTCCTGGCTGTGACCCACAAGGTCCGTGATGAAGTGTTCGTAAAGGGTAAGGTCGTACCCGGAAGCAATTTCCACCAGGCGCCTCCCCGCCTCCTCCGGTGTGACCTGGGGAATGTCAAAACCTAATTTCTGCAAATAATTGTTGGTGATATCCATGTAGACCGCCCTGCCCTTCTCCAGGTCATCCAGGTTGCGAAATGGCAAGCAGGCGTAATAGGTAATCAACGTTGAACAAGAAAAATAGCGCTGGAGTCCTTCTTTCAAATCTGAAAAAAACTCCGGCCGGTAGGCGTTGGCGAAAGTACCACTGAGCCCTTTCTGGGAAAGCTGTAAAAACATGCCTTTTGACCGCAGCAGGTCGCGCAGTTTCCTGTTGGGATAGCCGTTCAGGTGGCGACCGATCAAAGCCGGAGCGTTCACCCCGCTGAAAAGGCTGGCTTGCCCGGTGGCACTTTGAGGTTTGCCTGCAACACCGAGTGTCGCATCCAGGCCCAGCAAAATCCCCCCCTGGAAGGACTTGTTCAGGGCCTGCTCCGTTAAGTAGCTCCCGTTAAGCAGGCGGAACAAGAAAGGCGTACCGGAAAACACAAAGGGATTATGCTTGTTCTCAGGGCCAAGCCCGATGCCGTCAATGAAAATAAAAATGATACGCATCACAAACGCCTCCTTCCCGCCACGGTTTACAGAATAAGAACAACCCGGCCGGGGACAAAAGGAACCTTACCGCCTGACCGAGCTGTTTTTTCATTCCTTGGCCCGGAAGAATTGCTCCGCCAATCGCTTCCCTTTTGTCTAAAACCCACCGGCTCTACTCTTCCGGCATTTTATCCAGCATAACTTCCAGCACGACTTCCTCGTAGTCACGGATCACTTTAACCGCCACTTCATCACCAACCTGCAGCTGATAGAGCACCTCCTGCAGCACGGCGGTATTGGTGATTGTTTGGTCGTTAATTTCGATAATAATGTCCCCCGGTTCCATGCCCGCTCGCTGGGCCGGCCCCTGGGAAACCAGGTCATTGACCACCACGCCATAATCAACAGGCAGCTCAAAACGCTGGGCATCCATGGGGCTCAGTGTACTGATAAAAACCCCCAACCAGGGGCGAATGACACGGCCTTCTTCGATTAAGTCGCTGATGATCTCATTCACCGTATTGCTGGGAATGGCGAAGCCCATTCCTTCCACCCCGGGAATTTTAATTTTAGCCGTGTTGATCCCGATCACTTTGCCGTAAATATTCACCAGGGCACCACCGCTGTTGCCGTCGTTGATCGCAGCATCGGTCTGGATGAACGTAAAACGCTGCCCCTGGATGGTAATGGTGCGCTCCACGGCACTGACGACGCCCAGGGTCACGGTTTGCTGAAAGTCGAGCCCCAGCGGATTGCCGATAGCAATGGCCGGCTCTCCGGCGCGCAGGTTTTCCGTATCCGCAAAAGCCGCTGCCGGCAACCCTGCTTTATCGATACGGAGGACAGCCAGGTCCGTTGGCGGGTCAACCCCTATAGCCTCCGCCTGAACTTCTTCCCCTGATCCCAGGGTGACGATAATTTCTTCGGCGTTTTCAATCACGTGATAGTTGGTCACAATCAGCCCGTCTTCGCTGATAATTACCCCGGAGCCGGTGCCCACCTCCCGGAGTTCACTGCTGCGGCCCCAGAAATCATAGGTATACCCGTAGTTGCTGATCCCCACCACGGAAGGGGTAACGGCTTCCGCCGCGTGAACAACGGCCATATAGTACTGCCTGACCTCTTCCGCAATGTCCAGATTTTCTCCGGCAAGATTTCTTTCTTCCCCTGCCAGGGGTGTGCTTGTTTCTTTTTCTTCCGTGTTCTGGGAATTAATCACTCCGGGAATATAAATAGCTGCCGCTGCCACCAGCAGAACACCCAACAGCAGCCCGAAAATCGCTCCTTTCCAAAAATGGGTTTTTCCCCGAGAAGAATCCTTGGAAAATCCATCAAAAAAATTACTCAACGTTAAAACCTCCCGCCCTGCTTATTCAAAACATCCCTATCTTCAGTTTATAACAAATACGAAAGCAAGTAAAGAATCCCTTGCAGCAAAGCAGGGGTAAATAGGGACACAAAAACCGCGGCACAAAACAGCCACGGGTTCATACAGCAAGCAGTCTTTGACCCCCTTAACACGGGTAAAGCGGGCTGCCTTCCCGGGCCAAAGCCATGTTAGCCAGTTTTCAGTTGTCTACACCGAAGAGCGCTCAATCGAAACAGATAAGTGCTTGAAACGCTCCACAATATCTTCATACCCGCGATCGATATGTTCAATTCCTGTCAACGTTGTTTTCCCCTCGGATTTCAACCCGGCAATGATAAACGCTGCGCCCCCTCGCAAATCCATGGCTTTGACCGGGGCGCCAAAGAGTTTATGGCCTCCCTCGATCACAGCCGTGCGCCCTTCCACTTTGATCTGGGCTCCCATTTTTTTCAGTTCATCCACGTGTCGAAAGCGTCGTTCAAAAACGTTTTCAGTAATCATGCTTGTTCCCGGGACACGAGTCAAAAGGACCATAATGGGAGGCTGCAGATCGGTGGGAAAGCCCGGATAAGGAAAGGTTTTCACATCGGAGGGATGCAGCTTCGTTTTCCCCCTGACCTTAATCCAGTCAGGCCCAACCTCCACTTCTGCTCCCACTTCTTTCAACTTGGCGGTGAGAGGATCCAGGTGCTTGGGGATGACATCACAGATTTGGGCTTCTCCACAGGTGGCCGCCGTTGCGATCATGAAAGTGCCGGCCTCGATGCGGTCGGGAATGACCTTGTGTTCCACCTCTCCCAGGCTCTTCACCCCGTTTATTTTAATCACATCGGTGCCTGCCCCGACAACCTGGCAGCCCAGGGCATTGAGAAAGTTGGCCGTATCAACAATTTCTGGTTCTTTGGCGGCGTTTTCTATGATGGTTTTTCCTTCCGCTTTCACCGCGGCAAGCATGATATTAATGGTAGCCCCAACACTAACAACGTCCAGATAAATATGAGCCCCTCTCAGCTTGTGGGCCTTGATTTTAACCACACCGTGCTCCAGTTCCACCTTGGCACCCAGGGCTGTAAAACCCTTGATATGCTGGTCTATGGGTCTGGGTCCCAGGTCACAACCCCCCGGCATGGGAACTTCAACCTGCCCAAATCGACCCAGCAGGCTGCCCATGAGATAATAGGAAGCTCGTAGCTGGTTGACCAGGTTTGCCGGGGGTGCAAACCCGTTAACCCCCGAAGCATCCACGCAAAGCTGTCCTTTCTGCGGGGATGTAACCTTTGCGCCCAGGGCTGCAATAATGTCAACCAGCTTATGTATATCCGTGATGTTCGGTAAATTATCCACCTTAACAGATCGTTCCGTTAATAGGGCCGCCGGCAAGATCGCCACCGCTGCATTTTTTGCTCCGTTGATACGTATGTCTCCGCGGATTCTTTGTTCACCTTCAATAATCAGGCACTTGGTTCCATTGATGCTATCTCTTGCCTGAAACAATTTTTTCCCCTCTAGACCGTTTTGCACAACCTGTAAAGGTTTCGGTGCAGCATGAAATGAGCCCTTTGCCATATCGCTATTTTCCCCTCGCTTACCTTTCCAAATGTCCCGTAAAGGCATTGATATAATATAGTTCGCCATTGTTCAGGCGAATCCTCCATACGGGAGGAATTTCCCATCTTTCCGCATCATATTCCTGGCTGTAATACCCCAGGGAAAAGTCAACAATGGCCTTTTGCCGCCCGTCGGGGGCATACACTTCCAGGAACCGCAGCAGCGCCGTCGACGGAGGTACAATCTCGCGTGCCTGTTCTGCAAAACCAACGGGTTCCAGCCGATAAAGATAAAACCCCGTGAGGTCAAGGCCATTCATAAATACCTGGAGATAGCCGGCATATAAGGGAAAATGATCATGGTGCTGGCGGTAATTTATCACGGTCCACTCCTGGCCGTGCTGCATGTAATCCAACTCAAAGTCAGCCATGTAGGGAATGGCGTCCACAAAGTCCTGGGCAACTCTTTCCATTTCATCCCATGCCACATTTTCTTCCAGGGATTTGTCCAGTTCGCTGCTCAGTGAAACCGTGCCGCCTTCCCGCAGGACCAGCTTGTAATCCCCTCTGCCGTGTCGGGAAATGATCACCCTCTCCTCTCCCGCCTGTGCAGGCTGCTCTTCCAGCGCATTCGAGACGGCTTCCCCTTGCATACCCAGGGCTTCCCAGACCGGGAATACGATTTCGCTGCGCTCGATTTCCCAGGGCTCTACGACCAGGTGACCGATCCGGATCCCGCCCCGGGGGAGCCCGGCCGCCATTTCGAGCTTCGCATCATCCAGGGCCGACTGCAGCTGCGAAAGTTCCTCCTCCTGCCCAAAAGGAAGCAGGCTCTCTCCCTGTTCCTCCCAGATATGATAGAACAAAAACACATTCAACAAGAGAAAAGCGGCGATCAACAGCGTTTTTGCCCGGGAGAGTTCCATCAAGCATCCCTCCTCATCTCCCTGCTATTACTTGATAAGATAGCAGGATTAATGGAGCGGCTCCAGGGTTTCCCAGTGAAGGTAAACAGGACCTGCTTCCTGGAGATGGATGTTCCAGGCTGGAATCGCTTTTTCATGCTGCCCTTCCCCGGGGATGAAGTACACCGGTTCTAGAGATAAAAGTGTTACCCGGTTATCGGGGAAAGCCTCCGGGGCAAGCATGATCGCGTGATACAAGGCGTTCTCGTAAGAGCGAAAAGGTGTTTTTTCAAACAAGGCCTCGCCGATCACGGGAAATTTACGTTGGTAATAGGGTACGCCCTGCTCGTTTACGATCATGGCACAGCCGATTTGATCGCCGGCCAATCGTAGTCCGCGGTAGTATAACTGCCAGGTCAAAGAGTACCCCACGTTTTGGCGCTCGACCTTGTCCAGGTACGCTTCGGGCTTCCAGCCTCCGAATAAGCTCAGGTTTTCTGATCCTTTTTGCAGGGCAGTGAAATAATGAATCCGGCTGAGGACACGTTCCAGCTTGGGCGCCGTATACTCCACGAGCCCGGAAGAATATATCCTCAATCCCCGTTCTCCATCGGTGAAGTAGAGCGCGTCGTCTCGTTCCTCGATCCTTCTTGCCATGGTAGTGTCAATAAAAAACGCCCGCACCAACTGGTCCAGTTCGATCTCTTCCTGTTCAAGCGACCGTGCGGCGGCCCAGAGATTGATTTCTGGTACCAGGATATCCCACTTGACCTGGATGTGCCAAACCCTTTCCGGGCGGTCTTCCAACTGTTCCGGGGCTTCTACCGCTGGTCTTTCTGGAGAGAGAATCTCCTCTTCCACACCCTCATGTTCTCCCTCAACCGCCTCGCCACCCAGGTCTTCTTCACCCAGGTCTTCTTCCAGGAGGTCATCAATCGCTTCCGGGGTTTTTAGCGGGTCGTTTTCCTCCGTATCCTCTTTCGGGTCCCTCTCCCCGTTTTCCGGGTCTTCTTCCCTTGCGCTTTGCCCTGCTTGCCCTGTGCCGGTTGTTACCGACTCCAGTTCTGTCTCGCCTTCATCAAAAACGTTCACTGAGCCTGCCGGGAGAAGCAGCAGCTCAGGTTCGGGCCCGTCTCGGTCGACTGCATAAAGTTCCAGTTCAGCAGGTAAATATGCATAGGTCGCTCCCCCGGCTTCCGTGAGGACTTCCAGGATATCCCGGGCCAATACCGCCGGCACCCGGTAAAGAAAAACATCTTCTCCCTCCAGCAGAATATGTAAATCCTGGT
>PWWY01000109.1 GCA_003561325.1 Syntrophomonadaceae bacterium
ACAAAGAAAATCACATGCGGTAAAATTAAACCACTTAGGGGAGTAGCTCAACTGGCAGAGCACCGGTCTCCAAAACCGGGGGCTGCGGGTTCAAGTCCTGTCTCCCCTGCCAACGAAAACCTGAAGCCGTGGCAGGCCACGGCTTTTCCTATTTAAGCCGATTTAAGCAAACCGGCTGGCGTGGGTTCTGACGGTAGGTTTCAACCCGTTCGGCAAGGCCAGGCCGGGGGGTAGTGAAAAACCCTGCAAGGGCATGCGGAGGTTTTGAGGTCGAAATAACGGAAAAAGTACACCGCCGATTCTTCGCGAAGGCCCGGGGACTATGAGTCTTGCATTGCACAACCCTTTGTAATAAAATAAGGGAGAAAAAGTTTCTAGTCAGGAGGGCAAACATGCTCGGTTTCATAGGTTGTGGGAATATGGGTTCTGCACTGCTGGAAGGGATCATTCGAAAAGAATTAAAGGAACCCGGCGAGGTCGCGGTTTTTGACCAGGACACGAGCAAACTGGAAAACCTTCAGCAGCATTATGGGGTGCAGGTTTTTCCCGGTGCAGCTGCTCTTTGTGCACGAGTAAAAACGGTATTTTTGGCGGTTAAGCCGCAAGATATGTCGGGTTTGCTGCATGAGATACAGCAGGAGATCACGGCGGAGCATCTATTGATTTCCGTGGCCGCAGGCCTGAAGCTGGACTTCTTTCAAGGGATCCTGGGTTCGGAGCGGAAAGTTGTCCGCGTGATGCCCAATGCGCCCTGCTTGATCAGCAAGGGCATGAGCGTGGTCAGCCCGGGAGGCGCGGTGACCCCCCGGGAAACCCAGGAGGTGGTCACGCTGCTGGAAGCCCTGGGCGAGGTCCTCGTGTTGGAAGAGAAGTACATGGACGTGGTAACCGCGCTGAGCGGGAGCGGTCCCGCTTATGTTTTCCTCTTCATCGAAGCCCTGGCCGACGGAGGAGGGGAAATGGGGTTGAGCCGGGATCACGCCCTTTTGCTGGCAGCCCAAACGGTTTTTGGGTCTGCTGCGATGCTCCTGGAGAAAAAAGAACACCCCGCTGTACTGAAAAACATGATCACTTCCCCTGGCGGCACGACCAGCGCAGGGTTGCTGGCCCTGGAGGAGGGAGCGGCCCGGGCGGCTATCAGTAAGGCGGTCATCGCCGCCACAAAAAGAGGCCAGGCACTGGGTAGCTAACATCCTTCACAGCAGGAGGAATCACTATTGAAACGGCCTTTGGACAAAAACAGCATCCAAAAGATCGTGATCAAGGTTGGGACCCGTCTTTTAACATACGATACCGGCAAGCTCAACCTGGGATTAATTGACAGGCTGGTGCGAGAGATCGCCGACCTGAAGAACCAGGGTAAAGAAGTGGTCCTGGTCTCCTCAGGTGCCGTAGGCGCAGGGATCGGGCGGCTGGGTTTAAAGCGCAAACCTGTATCCGTGCAAGAAAAGCAGGCGGTTGCCGCGATCGGGCAGGGGATCTTGATCCAGTTTTATGAAAAACATTTCGCCGAGTACGGCCATGTCGTCGCCCAGGTGCTGTTGACCCGGGAGGACCTGGAAAATCGCTCCCGCTACTTAAATTCTCGCAACACGCTGCTCCACCTGCTCAAGTTTGGCGCCATCCCTATCGTCAACGAAAACGATACCATCTCCACGGCCGAGATCGAATTCGGCGATAATGATCGCTTGTCGGCCCTGGTGGCAACCTTAATCGATGCGCACCTGCTTCTCATCCTCACAGACATCGATGGTCTCTACACGGCCAATCCCCAGCACGACCCCGAGGCCACCTGCATTTCCCTGGTGGAAGAGATCACGCCCTCCATCAAAAAAATCGCCGGCAAGACCGAAGAAATGCTGGCCAAGGGCGGAATGATTTCGAAAGTCGAGGCCGCGGAAATCGCCATGGCCTCCGGGATCAACATGGTAATCGCCAACGGCCGAAAGCCCAATATCATTGAAATGGTCCTAAACGGCGAGGAAATCGGGACGCTATTCTGTTCCCAGCAGGATCAAATGAGGAGCCGTAAACGCTGGATTGCTTTCGGTCAAAAAATCAAGGGGGGCATCACCATCGACAAGGGCGCCGAGGGCGCACTGAAACAAGAAGGCAAAAGCCTGCTCTCCATCGGAGTAGTCCAGGTCGAAGGGAATTTTTCCAAGGGAGAAACCATCAGCATTTACTCCGAGCACAGCGGCATTGAAGTGGCCCGGGGGTTGACCAATTTCAGCGCGGAAGAGCTCAGGCAAATCAAAGGATGTAAATCCAACGAGATTAAAAATATCCTGGGCTATGCGGGCAGCAAAGAAGTGATCCACCGCGACAACCTGGTGTTGTGCTAAGGGGCCGGGGCAAGGTCACCCTTTTTAGACATAAAATTTATGGCAGTTAATGGCCTGGAATTACGAAAGGAGGTGTATCCCTGTTCACAGAGGGAAATGATGGAACTATTAAAAAAAGGATTGGAAAATAATGATATTATCCTGTATCCATATCAAGAACAAGCTGGGCAGCACCAGGGAAGCGGTATTGGAAAGCATGGTGAAAGCCACCGAATTCGCCAAGGCCCACGATGTGTACATCTCTGTGAACGCCGAGGATGCGTCCCGGACCGAATTTGATTATTTAGTTGAGTTTGCCCTGGCCGCCAAAAAGGCCGGCGCCGACAGGCTTCGCTACTGCGATACTGTGGGGGTGCTTGACCCCTTTAAAACCCTGGATGTTATTTCCCGCCTGATCGAGGCTACGGACATGCAGATTGAAATGCATACCCACAATGATTTTGGGATGGCCACGGCCAACGCCCTGGCCGGTGTGAAAGCCGGCTCCCGGTTCGTTGGAGTTACCGTCAACGGATTGGGAGAGCGTGCAGGAAATGCGGCCCTGGAAGAGGTAGCCATGGGTTTAAAGCACCTCTTCCATAAAGACCAGAACCTGAAAACGCAAATGTTTCGAGAGCTCTCGGAGTACGTGGCCCGGGCTTCCGGGAGAAACCTGCCTGCCGGGAAGCCCATTGTCGGTGACAACATGTTCCGCCACGAATCGGGTATCCATGCCGATGGCGTGATCAAGTTTCCTGGGACCTATGAGGTTTTCAGCCCGGAAGATGTCGGCCTGGAAAGGCAGATCGTGATCGGCAAGCACTCGGGTTCCCGGGCGATCATTTTGAAGTTCCTGGAGTACGGAATTAGCCTCTCCGATGAAGAAGCGACGGAACTTCTCCCCATGGTGCGAAAAGCTACCGTGGAAATGAAGCGGCCGCTTTTTGATAAGGAACTGGTTTATATTTACGAGGATTACATGCATAAGAAATATGAAAAAGGGATCGACTATGCCCCAGTGAGCACGGAATAAATGATTGGCACGGACTGCAACATGGAAAGGATGATGACGGATGGGCAAAACGATTTCAGAAAAAATTTTCAGCCAGCACTCCGGTGAAGACGTCTATGCAGGCGACCTGGTCATCGCCCGGCTGGATTTCGTGATGGGCCAGGATGGGACGGCGCCCCTGGCCATTCATTCCTTCAATGAAATGGGCGGCAAAACGCTGTTCGATCCCTCTAAAGTGGCCTTCGTGATCGATCACAGCGCGCCGAGCCCCCTGGAAGGCGTATCGGCGCTGCACAAGCTCATGCGGGAGTTTTCCCACGACAAGAAGCTCCTTTTATACGATATCGGGGATGGCGTCTGCCATCAACTGGTACCGGAACAGGGTCATGTTGTTCCCGGGGACCTGGTGGTCGGCGCGGATTCCCATACCTGCACCTACGGGGCCATCAATGTGTTCTCCACGGGGGTCGGGTCCACGGACCTGGCCGCAGCCATGATTTCCGGCAAGCTCTGGTTCAAGGTTCCGGAAACCATCCAATTTCGTTGTGAGGGAATCCTGCAGCCCGGGGTTTTCTCCAAGGACTTGATTTTACGCATTATCGGTGACATCAGTGCCGATGGGGCGACCTACATGGCCGCCGAATTTACGGGAGAAGGCATTGCCCAGATGGAGATCGAAGAGCGGTTCACCATCGCGAACATGGCCATCGAAATGGGGGCCAAGGCCGGTTTAATGGAGTACGATGAGAAGGTGGAAGCGTGGCTTTCCGGGCGCACCCAGAAAACCCCGCGGCCGGTCGCCCCTGATCCCGATGCCCGCTACCATGAGGTCAAAATCTACGATCTTCGCCAGCTGGAACCCCAGGTAGCCTGTCCCCATACCGTGGACAATGTTTCGCCGCTGCAGGAGGTGGAAAACCTGCCGATCCAGCAGGCTTTCCTGGGAACCTGCACAAACGGGCGGTTGCTGGATTTGGAGGTGGCGGCCAGGATTCTTTCCGGAAAAAAAATATCTCGTGATCTGCGATTTATTGTTGCCCCCGCATCGCGGGCCGTTTACCTGGAGGCCATGAACCGGGGGATCATCCAAACACTGGTCGAAGCCGGTGCCGCCGTTGTCACTCCCGGTTGCGGCCCCTGCGTGGGCACGCACAACGGGGTACCGTCTGATGGAGAGGTTGTTCTCTCCACGGCGAACCGGAATTTCAAAGGCAGAATGGGCAACTCCAAGGCCTTTATCTACCTGGCTTCTCCGGCAACAGTCGCCGCTTCTGCCTTAACAGGGAAAATTACCGATCCGCGGTCCGTCCTGGCTTAAACCGGATCCTGGACAGGCTTTACCCGATCTCGAAAAGGGAGGCACTGCCATGTTACTGAAAGGAAAAGCGTTTGTCTTCGGCAATGACATCAACACGGATTACATTATTTCCGGCAAGTACAAATTCAAGACCCTGGACATGAACGAGCTGGCCAGGCATGTCATGGAAGACCTGGACCCGGACTTTTACGAGAAAATCAATAAAGGCGATATGATCGTGGCCGGTTCGAACTTTGGCTGCGGCTCTTCGCGCGAGCAGGCGCCGCTGGCGATCAAACACGCAAATATCAGCTGCGTGTTGGCTTCTTCCTTTGCCCGCATCTTTTACAGGAACGCGATCAACACGGGGCTTCCGGTGATCGAATGCGACACATCCCAGATCGATGACGCGGATGTACTGGAAGTGGACCTGCAAAAGGGCATCGTCTACAACAAGACAAAATCCATGGAAATTCCTGTCACGCCGCTGCCAGATGTCATGATAAAAATACTGCGAGATGGGGGGTTAATCCAACACTTCCAAAAACACGGGGATTTTAACTTTGACTGATGGTCATGCAGCCGGTAAAAAGCCTGACGCAACGGACATTCGATCCAAAATCCGATCCAAAACAGGAGGGACTAAGCTTGTTTGATTTATTATTTTCCCTGGGCTGGGGAACACTTTCGTATACGCGGGAAAAGGCGGAAAAAATCGTGGAAGAAATGGTCGACCGCGGGGACTTGAGACGGGAAGAAGCCAAGAAATTTTTAAATGAGCTGATCGAACGGGGAGAACAGGAAAGAAGCGAATTTAAGAATTATTTACACGGGGAATTTGCCAACTGGATGCAGAAACACCAGCTGGTCTCCCGCGAAGAATACAATAAGCTGGAAAAAAGAATTTATGCACTGGAAGCGGCGCTGGAGGAAAAAGAATATTAAAGCCTGCTGGTCCCAAGCCAGGGCCTGGAAAAGCCTGTGAGCTGTTCACAGGTTTTATTCTCATGGTGAAAAAAGCGCGATCCCGGGGTGAGCACCGTGTTGTTTCGAAAATGGCAGTTGAAAAGATTTCGTAAAATTATCAACACCCTGGTCCGCCACGGCCTGGGGCAGATTGTTATTGAGCTGGGGATTGATGATTTTTCCCGGCGCCTGCCTTTACCCCGACGCCAAAAAGAAATCAAGGAAATGGAAAAGCTGTCTAAAGCCGTGCGCATTCGCAAGGTTTTAGAAGAGCTGGGCCCTACCTTTATCAAGTTTGGGCAGCTGTTAAGCACCCGTTCAGATATCGTGCCGGCTGAGTACCTCCACGAGCTAAAAAAACTCCAGGAAAATGTACCCCCGTTTCCCTTTGCCGATGTGAAGGAGACGATTGAAGGAGAACTGGGCCATGAATTGGGTGCCTTGTTTTCCTATTTTGACCCGACACCCCTGGCCGCTGCCTCCATCGGCCAGGTGCACAAAGCGTTTTTGGTGTCAGGTGAGAAAGTGGCCGTCAAGGTCCAGCGGCCGGGTATCCGGAAGGTCATCGAAGAGGATCTATCCATCCTGGAAGAAATCGCCGTACTGTCCGAAAAATACTCTGAATTGGGCAGGATGTACAACGCCAAGGGGATCGTGGAAGAGTTTAAACACATGATCAACATGGAGTTAAACTATCATCACGAAGGAAAAAATGCGGAAAGAATCGGGAAGAATTTCCATGAAGACGAGACGGTGATTATCCCCACGATTTACTGGGACTACAGCACGCAAAAGGTTTTAACGATGCAGTACGTTGACGGGATTAAGCTGAAGGACCGGGAAAGCCTGGAAGAAGGCGGCTACAACACCAGAATAATTATCGAGCACCTGGCTCATATTTACATCAAGCAGATCTTCATGGATGGATCCTACCACGGGGATCCACACCCGGGAAATGTCGGCGTGACCCCCGAGGGCCAGATTTACTTTCTGGATTTCGGGATTGCCGGCCACCTGAATGAAGAGCAAAAAGTGCTGTTCAATAAAATGCTGCTGGGCCTGCTGTCCAGGAATACGGAGCAGGTCATCCACGGGATTACAAGCCTGGGGATTGTTACGGAATTCACGGATAAACGGCTCCTGCACTACGACCTGGAACGGTTACAGGAACGCTACTATGACCTTCCTTTAAAAGACCTGAACCTGGGGGTCATGCTGCATGAGCTCATGGAGGTGGCCTTTAAACACCGCATCCGGCTGCCGCCGGATTTTACCATGCTGGCAAAAACATTTTTAACCCTGGAAGGCCTGGCTTCCGACCTGGAACCCGATTTCAGCATCGCGGAACTGGTCGAACCCATGGGCAAAGAGCTCATCCGCCAGCAGCTTTCCATGAAGCGGTTGAGCAGCCAGCTTTACAAGTTCTCGACCCGCTACATACGCCTGGCAGAAATCCTGCCGGACCGGCTGGTTACCCTGCTCGACAAAGGCGCAGAAGGAAACATCAAGGTAAAAGTGGAAATCTCCGACGAGGAACATATCCTCAATCAGTTAAGCCACATGGTCAACCGCGTATCCTTCAGCATCGTCCTGGCCAGTATTATCCTGGCGTTTGCCCTGGTGCTCCAGTATACCGAGGTGACCCTGTTCAGGCGTTTTCCCCTGTCAGAAATCGGGCTTGTGCTGGCCGGTGTAATGGGATTCTGGTGGCTCTGGGCGATTTTTCGCTCAGGAAGGCTTTGATTATAAAGCAGATGAAGGAGGTACTTTTTTGCCCTGGATCGTATTTGCTGCTGTCATCTGGATCTTGAATGTTTTGTTTGTCCGCCTTCACGGGTTAAAGCAGTACTGGAGCGCGGGCGCCTGGTCACTGCTGGTGGGTTATTTTTTTACAGAGTCCCTGGTCATCGGCAATGAAGTAGTTTTTTCTCACAGCACCTACCTGGTGCAAGAAGTTCCCGTTTTTTTCCTGGCCGGTATCACCGGATTGGGCCTGTTTGTCATGCGCTTTCTACCGGATGAAAAATTATGGAAATTATTTTACCTGCTCTTGATTACGGCACTGCTCACCTGGGTGGAAATTTTTCTGATTAACAGCGGTTTTATTTTGATTACAGGGTGGTCTTTGTACTATAGTTTTATCTTTAAATTTATCGCCCTGGTCAGCATCGCCTGGCTGAGTCAACTGACGGTGCGGCAGCGAAAAGGGTATTTCTTTTAACGCGGAGAGGAGAACGGGATGAAACTCACTGTGCTGGGCTGTTACGGCCCGTATCCACCGGCTGGAGGGGCCTGTTCCGGGTACCTGGTAGAGTTCGAAGAATGGAAGTTGTTGCTGGATTGCGGGAACGGCGTTTTGAGCCGGTTGCAGCATTTCATTGAGCCGCACCAGCTGGATGCCGTGGTGCTGACCCACCTGCACAGCGACCATATTTCAGACTGTTTTATCCTGCGCTACGCGATCAAGGCGGCCTTCAAGCAGGGACGGCGCACCAGGCCGCTTCCCCTTTTCGCCCCTTCGCGACCGGCCGAGGATTACGAGCGCCTTACTGATCCGGGCATCTTCCAGGTGCAGCCGATCCGGGATGCGGAAACCTTAACTTTTGGCCCGCTGCAGCTTTCTTTTCTGCGGACGGTGCACTCCGTCTCCTGCTATGCCGTGAAAATAACGGTCGCGGGCAGCCCGCAAACCGTGGTTTACTCCGGGGATACAGAATATTTTCCCGACCTGGCGGATTTTGCGCGGGGGGCTTCTTTGCTTCTCTGCGAGGCCAATTTCCTGCAGCGGGACCTGTTAGCCGAACAAATAAACCATATGAGTGCCCGGCAGGCCGGGATCCTGGGGAAACAAGCCGGGGTGAAGAGGCTGGTACTGACCCACTTGCTCCCTTACAGGGAGGGGGAGGCCTATCTCGCCGAAGCGAGCAAGGAGTTTGAGGCGGTGGAGCTGGCCCAGGAGGGAGAGGTGTATCCAATCAACCCTGCTTCGTTCAATCACGCAAAAGGAGATTGGATGATCCTGACGGTTGAAACGAATCCCATTAAGGCTTCCTTGCTGGAGGGCAGGTTGAAAGCAGAAGGAATCACCGTTATGTTGCGAAACGAGGAAGCCGCGGGGCAAATTTACGGATTCACGGTGGGGCCCCTGGCAGACATCCAGGTGCTTGTTCCGAAAGATCACATGCAGCAAGCCCGCGAGATCCTGCAAGAAATTATCGAAAACTCTCCCGAAGAAACGGACTAAGGACACGGAGGCGATCACCGATGGGAGATCAGATGTGCTTCGGCTGCAGCCCGGAAAACCCCAGGGGACTGCAGTTAACCTTCCGCTATGAAGAAGAAACGACTTACACGGAATTTTGCCCTGACAACACCCATCAAAGCTATGACGGGGTATTTCACGGCGGGCTGATCATCACCATCATGGATGAACTCATCGGCAAACATTTGATGCATCGAAATCACAAAACGGTGACCGGCAGGATGAATGTTCGTTTCAAGCGCACCATTCCCCTGCAGGAAACCGTCGTCTTGGGCTGCACCACCGAGAAACAAAAAGGCAGTCTCTTTATCGTGAAAGCCTGGGCGGAGATTAAAAATGGCGAAAGAGCGGTCACAGCAGAAGCGCATATGATGGAAATTCTGTAACGGGGGAGGAGGAACCAGGCATGTGGGAATGCGGCTCCTGGCACGACAGCGTCCTGGTGGGCGACAGGGTATATTACCTGCAGGACTTGCCCGAAAAATTGAAGCTGGATCAATCATCCGGTCTGCATCTGCAGCGCTGCGCCCAGGTTAACAGGGAGCTCTTCCTGCTGGTCTACCAGTCGGAGCCCGGCATGGAAACGTACTGCTATTTTAAACCTGATTTTGAGGTAGTTGCAGAAGAGAAGCGTGAAATTCCGACCCTGGAATAAGAGTAAATATGTCTATTAATTTTACAGATTGAGGCGGCATTGCGGAAACCCCTGCCCGCCTTTTGATGCAGGCAAATCCGTTGTTCGCAGAGGGCAAGCAGGGAAACAAGGGGTTAGGCCTGCGTAAGCTTGATCACCAAGAGAATTAATCTACCTTTGTGTAAAGCTGGTGTGATTAGTGACTATGGAAAAGTTTGGCCGCTATCCGCGGTATTACATCGAGACCATGGGCTGCCAGATGAATGTCTACGATTCAGAAGTGCTGGCCGGCCACCTGGAAAACCTTGGGTACCAAGAAGCCCGGGCGCTGGAAGATGCGGATGTTTACATCTTGAATACCTGCGCCGTGCGCAAGAAGGCAGAAGAGAAGGTCTACAGCAGGCTGGGGAAACTAAAATCCCTGAAAGATCGCAAGAAAGAGATGCTCATGATCTTGTGGGGATGTCTCTCCCAGCAGGAGCAGGCCGCGCAGGGGATCAAGAGGCGCTTCCCCTTCCTCGATATCATTGGCGGTACCCACTCCCTGGGGCGCTTTCCCGAACTTTTGGAAAAAGCGGATTCCAGCAAAAATACTATCCTGGACCTGGAAGAGGGGGCGGAACGGGAAAACCTTCCGATCAAGCGCGGGCACCCCTTTAAAGCCTGGCTGCCGATCAGTTTTGGCTGTAACAACTTCTGCACTTACTGCGTAGTCCCCTTCGTGCGCGGCCCGGAACAAAGTCGCCCTTCCAACATCATCCTGCAGGAAGCGGAAACCCTGGCTCGCAGCGGATACAAAGAAATCACCCTGTTGGGGCAAAACGTGAATTCCTACGGGAAAGATCTGGATGAGGACATCGATTTTGCCAAACTGCTGGCCCGGCTGGACCCGATCCCGGGCCTGGCCATGATCCGCTTCATGACGTCTCATCCCCGGGATTTTTCCCAGACCCTGATATCCGTGATCCAGCGAGGAGAAAACATCTGTGAACACATCCCCCTGCCGCTGCAGGCAGGAAGCAACCGCATCCTGGAAAAAATGAACCGGGGATATACGAAAGAAGCCTACACCGAATTGGTCCAGGCCATCAGAAATGAAATTCCCGGGGTTTCCATTACCACCGATTTAATTGTCGGTTTTCCCGGGGAATCCGAGAAAGACTTCCAGGATACCCTCAACCTGGTCAATACCCTGCGATTTGATGCCGCGTTTACCTTTATCTACTCCACGCGCAAGGGCACAAAAGCGGCAGCGATGGAGGGGCAAATAGATCCGGAAATAAAGAAAAAGAGGATCATGATCTTGAACGAACGGCAAAACCGCATCAGCCTGGAGACGAACCAGCGCTTGATCGACACCCGGCAAACAGTTTTGGTGGAGGGTACCAGCAAGACTGATCCGCAGATGTTCACAGGCAGAACGCGGACGAACAAGCTGGTTCACTTTCCCGCGAAGAAGGACGTTCTGGGAAAAATCATCGAGGTTAAGATCATGGAAGCGGGTGCCTGGAGCCTGAAAGGTGCGTACACTCAAACCATTTCCCATTGCCTCTAAATCAAAAACCGATTGTGTTACTGGATAAATATAATCGTCAGAAAAAAAGTATTTGACATATGCGAAAATATATTATAAAATAAATAAGATATTTATTAAATAACAACAATTGGGGGATAGAAATGCAAACCATTGAGGAGATTCTGAGAACAAAAAAAATCAAGGTGACACCCCAGAGGATGGCTGTTTACACGATTTTAAAAGAATCCAAAGAGCATCCTAATGTAGAAATGATCTACCAAAAGCTCAAGCCGAATTATCCTGCAATGAGTCTTGCAACGGTTTATAAAACCGTGGACGTCTTAAAAACCGTCGGCCTGGTCCAGGAGCTTAACGTCGGAGAGGGCGGCCTGCGCTATGATGGCTGGACGGATCCTCATTCCCACACGTACTGTGAAAAATGCAACAAGGTTGGCGATATTGAGAACATCCCCCAGGATTTTGTGCAAAACGAAAAACTGTTTCAGAAAGTCAAAGCAGAAACGGGACTGGAAGTATCCACTGCCCAACTATATTTTTACGGTATTTGTGCCGATTGCCGGGCTCAGATGAATTAATCACGATATAATCCCCTTTTTATTTGCCCTTTATGGGCTTTTTTTCTTGTTAGGAAGGAATCACTGGATCTGTCCAGAAGTGTATAGTGTCTGAGTAGAAATGGTTTCAAGCTAGATGGGAGGTGAGTTTTTTGGCTATCGAAGGCAAGGCTAAAGATCTGGGCCAGGAGATCAGCAAGACCCCCGAATACCAGGAGCTGGAGAGAACCGGGGAAAATTTGAAAACAGACAGCGCGGCCCAGCAATTGATCCAGGACGTGCAGGAAGTACAGCGCCAAATCGAGTTTTCTCAGAAATCCGGCGTGCAGCCTGATCAAGAACAAATTGCCCGCTTCAATGAATTGAGGGAGCAGATGCATGCAAATCTTTCTGTGAGAAACTTCGTGAAGGCCCAGGAAGAGTTTAACAACGTCATGAAATCGGTGAATGACGCGATCAGTGAAGGGATTACCGGAGAGTCCCTTACGGATGAAACCGGTGAATAAACATGCATCAAAGATTTGAGAAGGCGAGGAAGGAACCCGCTGTGAACCATGGCGGGTTCTTTTTCGTGTCTTGCGGGCTGTGTTATAATATACCCGGAAACTCTTTTTCTGAACCTGGAGGGAACCGCTTGGCTGTATTAACCCCCATGATGCAGCAGTATAAGGAGATTAAAGCCTCCTTGCCGGATACGATCCTGCTCTTCCGCGTAGGGGATTTTTACGAGCTTTTTTTCGAAGATGCAAAAATCGCGGCCAGGGAGCTGGAGATCGCCTTAACCAGCCGGGACGGAAACAAGGACACGGGCATTCCCCTGGCCGGCGTTCCTCACCATGCCGTCCAGAATTACATTGCCCGCCTGCTGGATAAAGGATACAAGGTCGCCATCTGTGACCAGGTTGAAGACGCCAGCCAGGCCAAGGGACTGGTGCGCCGCGAGGTCACCCGGGTGATTACACCGGGGACAAAGATCGAGGATTCTTTTTTAGAGGAGAAAAAAAATAATTACCTCGCCTCGGTCAGTAAAATGAACCGGGAAAGCGATCACTTTGGTTTAGCTTTTATTGATATATCCACGGGCGACCTCTTCGCCATGCAGTTGGAAGGCATTGAACTTGCCGTCAATGAACTCTTCTGTTTCCAGCCGGCGGAGATCATTTTTGACGGTTGCGCAGCGAAAGACCCGGAGTTTAAACAACACCTGTGCAAATTTGTACCTGATACAGCCACCCACGTGGAACCTTCAGTTGAAGATCCCGAAGAAGCCTATGCCTTGCTGCAGCGTCATTTTTCCGCGGAAGTTTTAGCGCATGCCAGGCTGGAACAGTATCCTGCCGCTTTGCGTGCCACGGCCACAGCGGTCAGCTACGTGACAAGGATGCAGACCTTCGGTCTGGGCCATATTCACCGTATCCAGGTGATGGAGAGGAATGAGGCGCTGCGGCTGGATGCCATCACCATGCGAAACCTGGAGATCACGGAGACTTTGCGCACCCGGGAAAAGCAGCGTTCCCTCCTGGGTTTATTGGATCAGACCCGCACCGCCATGGGTGGAAGGCAGCTGCGAAAATGGCTGGAGAAACCCCTGCTTTCCGGCCCTCGCATGCAGCGCCGCTGGGATGCGGTCGAAGAACTGCAGGCCAACCTCTACCGCAGGGAAGAGCTGATCGGCTTCTTGAAAAGCTGTTACGACCTGGAGCGTTTGAGCGGGAGAATCAGCATGGGACAGGTCAATCCCCGGGATTTTTTGGCCTTGAAAAAAACCCTGCAGATCATCCCCGAGATCCAGCGGTCCCTGGCCCGGCTGTCCAACGCAAAGATCAACGAGATTACGCAGCAACTTCCTGATTATACCGGGCTCGCCCAGATCCTGCAAAAGGCCATCGCAGAAGATGCTCCTTTTGCCTTGAAAGAAGGAAATATCTTTAAAGATGGTTATTCGCCGGAAGTAGATGAACTTAGAAAACTATCCAGGAACAGCAAGCAGTGGATTATCCAGCTGGAAAAAGAAGAACGTGAGCGCACCGGGATCAAAACCTTGAAAGTGGGCTACAACAGGGTTTTCGGTTACTATCTAGAAGTAACCCGGGCGAACAGCCACCTGGTTCCGGAAGACTATATGAGAAAACAGACCCTGGTCAATGCAGAGCGCTTTATCACGGAAGACTTGAAAGAGAAGGAAAGCCATATCCTCCACGCCCAGGAAAAGCTGGCCCAGCTGGAATACACGTTATTCGAGGAACTTCGCGGTGAAATAGCTGCCTATACTCTTTCCTTGCAGCGGACCGGCCGCCTGCTGGGCGTCCTGGATTGCTTGTGCTCCCTGGCGGAAACCGCTTCAACCCACAATTTCGTCAAACCGTCCCTGGTGGAGCAATTTGCTGAAACGACCATCAAGGATGCCAGGCACCCCGTCGTGGAGTTTACCCAGGAGAGCCCCTTTGTTCCCAATGATTTTTGCCCCGCCGGGAAACGAATCTTGGTCTTAACCGGCCCAAACATGGCAGGAAAAAGCACCTACTGCAGGAGCATCGCCCTACTCTATGTCATGGCCCAGGCCGGTGGGTTTGTGCCGGCTCGTGAAATGAAATTCACACCGCTAGAGCAAATCTTTACCCGCGTGGGTGCCAGCGATGATTTGAGCAGTGGAAGAAGCACTTTCATGGTTGAAATGGAAGAAACCAGTTCCATTCTATCCCAGGTGTGTCCCCAGAGTTTAGTTGTCTTGGATGAGATCGGCAGGGGAACCAGCACCTACGACGGTATGAGCCTGGCCCAGGCGGGCCTGGAGTTTTTGCATGACCGCACCGCTGCCAAGGTCTTGTTTTCCACCCATTACCATGAACTGACGGCCCTGGACCTCCACTTTTCCGCGGTGAAAAATTACTGCGTGGCCGTGAAAGAGAAGGGAGAGGAGATCATTTTTCTCCATAAAGTCGTTTCCGGCAAGGCAGACAAAAGCTACGGCATCAACGTGGCCAGGCTGGCCGGGCTGCCCGAGCAGGTCACCTTGCGCGCCCGGGAAATATTGAGCGGACTGGAACGGGAGCAGGAAAGGCAGGGGGGGGAGGGAGATTATGCCGGGCAAGAGATGGAAAGCGGACAGCTCTCCCTGGTTAGAGAACCCGCAGACAGCGCCCCTCGTTCGCGAAAGGAAGAGAAGGTGCTGCAGGAAATTATAGCCCTGAAGATCGTAAACATGACGCCGCTGCAGGCCCTGAACAGCCTCTACAGCATGCAGTCCCAGCTGTTGGGACGAGACAGCTCACTGAAAGAAAAGGATAAATAGACGATGCCCATAAAGAAGCTTGACGCACGGACCGCCAATCAAATTGCTGCCGGAGAAGTCGTGGAAAACGCGGCTTCTGTGGTCAAGGAGCTGATTGAGAACGCGCTGGATGCGGGGGCGCGGCGCATCAATATCGCCGTCAGGGGCGGTGGGTTGGAAGAGATATCTGTGACGGATGACGGCTCCGGCATCCTGAAAGCGGATCTTCGCCTGGCTCTGCAGCGCCATGCGACAAGTAAAATCAACCGGATCGAAGACCTGGAAACCATCACATCCCTGGGTTTTCGAGGCGAGGCGCTGCCGAGTATTGCCTCGGTCTCCCGGCTTACCCTCAACACGAAACATCCGGCCGAAGAGGTGGGAAATCAGATCGTGATTGAAGGAGGCCGGGAGATCGATTTTCAGGAACGGGGTTTGCCCCCGGGAACCCGGGTAACGGTCAAAGACCTTTTTTTTAATACGCCGGTGCGGAAAAAATTTTTAAAAAGCGTGGCCGCAGAAACGGCCCGCACCACGAAAATCGTGCAAAACCTGGCCCTTTCCAGGCCGGACGTGGCCTTTTCCCTGGAAAGAAATCGACAACACGTGCTTCACACTCCCGGGGACGGGGATATTTTCAACGCCATCTTATCCATTTACGGGCAAGAGCTGGGCAGCCAACTGGTCCCGCTAGACGATGCGGCCCAGGACAGCGCCGGCCCCTACCGTCTCCAGGGATTTGTGAGTCAACCCAAGTTTTCACGGAACAACCGAAATTACCAGCTGTTCTTTGTGAACCGCCGCTACGTGCAGAGCCGGCTCATGGGAGAAGAATTGGACCTGGCGTTTTCCAGGGTGGTTACCTCCAGGCGTTTTCCCATGGCCTTTTTGTTTTTGACCCTGCCCCCCGGGGAAATTGATGTCAATGTCCATCCGACGAAAACCGAGATCCGCTTCCACCGCGGAAATGCCGTGCGGTCTTTTTTACGCAAAACGCTGGAAGACGGGTTTTCTTCCCGGCGCCCGTATGCACTCCCCGGTCAGCCCGCGGAGCAGAAAACAGGAGAAAAAAGGGATGCAGGGGATGCAGAAGAAGCGGACGAAGCAGTGCCGGGCATCAATGAACAGCAGCAATTTTCCCTAACGGAAACGAGGCCTGAACAAAATTCAACGGTTTTGGATCAACTGGTTCCTTATGAACGGGCTTCCCCGGGTTTAGCACTACCTGATCAAGTAAGTACAGTCCCTGGTTTTTTCGATTACGATCTCCTGCTGGGACAGCTGTTCCATACCTATATTTTAATCCAGCAGGATAATCGCCTGCTCTTTATCGACCAGCACGCCGCCCATGAACGAATCATCTGGGAACAAATGGAGCAAACGGGGCAGAGGGAGCAGTTGAAGCAGCAGATCATCCCCCAGGCAGTTGAACTCTCGCCCGCCACCGCAGAACACGTTGTGGCCGCCATGGACCTGTTCGCCGAGCTGGGCCTGGAGTTGGAACAGTTTGGCGACCGTACTTTTGTCATTCGAACCGTGCCCGTGTTCATCCGGGAGCGGGTAACCGGGGAATTGCTGCAGGATATCCTGGAAGCGGTCACCCGTGAACCCGGGAACGATCTCCAGGCCATCCAGAAAGCCTTGTTGATCCAAATTTCCTGTAAAGGCTCCGTGAAAGCCCGGCAGAAGCTCTCCCGGGAGGAAATGGAGTCGCTGCTGCAACAGCTGAAAGCGTGCCGGCAGCCCTTTTACTGCCCCCACGGCAGACCCGTGGTCTTTCAGCTGGAAGAAAAGGAGATTGAAAAACAGTTCAAGAGGAGAAGTTAATGCAGGAGGATCAGGCGAATAAACCGGAAAAGAACATTCCTCTCCTGGTGGTGGCCGGTCCCACCGCCGTGGGAAAAACCGCCCTGGCCGTGCAGTTGGCCCACCGGCTGGAGGGTGAGATCATTTCAGCCGATTCGATGCAGGTTTACCGCTACCTGGACATCGGGACAGCCAAGCCCACGGCAGCGGAACGGGAGGGGATTCCGCACCACCTGATCGACATCGTGAACCCCGAAGAACGCTTCACCGTCTACAACTACCAGGAGTTAGCCCAGGAAACCATCCGTGACGTGTTTGCCCGGGGAAAGCTGCCTATCCTCGCCGGGGGAAGCGGGCTGTACATCAAGGCGGTCATAGAACGGTTTGCCTTTTCCAGGGCAGAAGCAGACCCCCTGGTGAGAAAAGAGCTGCAGGAGGAGGTTCAAAACGAGGGTCTGGCAAAACTTTTCCAGTGGTTAAAGAAGGTCGATCCCGAGGCTGCGGGGCGCATCCATCCCAACGACGCGCGGAGAATCATCCGGGCGCTGGAATACTTCCGGGTAACCGGGGAACCGATTTCCCGGCAGTGGGATCTCACCCGGAAAACGCAGAGCCCTTACCGTGTCCACCTGGCGGGTCTCTACCTGCCCAGGCCGATGCTCTACGCAAGAATTGAACAGAGGATCGACGCCATGCTGGTCGCGGGGCTCCTGGACGAAGTACGAGGGCTTTTAAACGTGGTAGGATACAGTCCCCGGTTAAAATCGCTACAATCCCTGGGTTACAGGCACCTGGTCCAGTACCTGCAGGGAACATGGACCTGGGACGAGGCCATCTCCTACTTTAAACAGGATACGCGAAAATATGCCAAGAGGCAGCTAACCTGGTTCCGGGCGGAACCCCGGATCCAGTGGTACGAGGTTAGGCCTGAGAAGCCGCTGGAGCCGGTTTTGGACGCAATATCTATGAACGTAGAAGGATTATAATGCTCCATCCCGAATTGTAAAAAGACAAAGAAAAGGAGGCGGAGAGAGATGTCGAAAGGTATCTTTAATTTACAGGACAATTTTCTCAACCAAATTCGCAAAGAAAATTTGCAGGCAACGATTTTTTTAGTCAACGGCTATCAGATCAAAGGGACCATCAGGAGCTTTGATAACTTTACAATCCTGCTGGATGTTGATGGGAAGCAGCAGCTCGTCTACAAGCATGCTGTGTCCACGGTTATCCCCTTTCGAAACATTTCCATCGCCCTGGTTCCCCCGGGGGAGCAGCAGAATCCCGCCTAGCTGTGTTCCGATTAAGTGTAATAACAGTATTATATATTCGACTTGATTCGAACAGAGGGCGATAATGATCATAAAGAGGTGTTTAGATTATAAAAGTTAACGCAGAACCGACCGTCTTGGTCAACCTGGATACACGGAACGGTACCCCCTATTCCCTGACGGAACTGGAGCTTTTAGTGGAAACGGCAGGGGGGAAAGTGATTGCTTGCGTTGAACAAAAAAAAGACAGGCCGCACCCCGCTTTTTTCATCGGCAAGGGCAAGATTGAGGAAATAAAGGTTTTGCTCGAGGAAACCGGTTCCTTGTTGATCGTGTTTAATCACGAGCTTTCTCCTACCCAGGTGAGAAACCTGGAAAATTCCCTGGGAGAAGGCGTAAAAATCGTCGACCGCACGGCACTGATCCTGGACATTTTTGCCCGGCGTGCCCTGTCCAAGGAAGGAAAACTCCAGGTGGAGCTGGCGCAGCTCAATTACATGCTGCCGCGCCTCACGGGCAGGCGATCCCACCTGTCGAGACTCGGCGGGGGCATAGGCACCCGGGGACCGGGTGAAACACAGCTGGAGGTTGACCGCAGGACGATCAACAAGCGGATCGCCGTTTTGAAAAAACAAATTTCGCAAATTCGTAAACACCGGCATTTGCACCGCGACCAGCGTAAAGCGCGGGGTCATACCCTGGTAGCCCTGGTCGGCTACACCAATGCCGGTAAATCAACCTTGCTGAATGCCTTAACCGGCGCCGAGGTCTATACCGAAAATAAGCTCTTCGCCACCCTGGATCCAACGGTTAAACAGATGCCGTTCTACCCGCATAAAACTATCCTTTTGACCGATACCGTCGGATTTATCGATAATTTGCCGCCCCAGCTGGTCGATGCCTTCCGGGCCACGCTGGAAGAAATCACCGAAGCCGACCTGCTGCTGCACGTTGTAGACCTGGGCGATACCGAATTCGGTAAGCGCATTGAGGCCGTCAATGATGTGCTGGGTAAAATCGGCCTGGATGAAAAGAATGAAATCTTGATCTTTAACAAAATTGATACCCTGCAGGAGCAGGACCTGGCTTACTATCAAAGAATGTTACCGCGGGAATACCCGGACTGTGTGTTTTTGTCGGCGCTGACCGGGGAGGGATTTTCCGATCTCTGGAGTAAAATTGAAAGAACCCTGCAGCACAGCGCCGTCCGGATGAACATCTGTATCCCGTACGAGAAGTGGCCGGGCATCCATCGCCTCTATGACAAAGGGAAAATTCTCAAGATCGAATATGAACCCAACGGTGTCCGCGTCGAAGCCGAGATTGAAGAACCTTACTGCAAAGAGTTTGAAACCTACGCTGAATCCCCGGCCCCAAAAAACCAAGAAGGATGAAACGGTATTGCGCGATCAATGGTGGTCCCTCCTCAAGGTGGATGAAGATACTGCCGGCATGATCTCAGAGGCAGAACAGCAGGTTGTGGAACAGCACCGCTCCATTGCCGTCCATACCCTGTACAACCAGGCCAAGGTCCTGGCGGCCTTTCAGGCGGAAAACATTTCGGAGGATTGTTTTCACTCGAATGAAGGCTACGGCTACCACGATCACGGAAGGAATAAACTGGAAGACCTTTTTTGCCGTATATTCCAGGGAGAGGAGGCCATTGTCAGGCCTCATTTTGTTTCCGGCACCCATACCCTGTACGCCTGTTTAAAAGGGCTGTTAAAGCCCGGAGAACGAGTCGTTTCCGTGACGGGTAAACCCTACGACACCCTCGCCAGGGCTGTCTGGGGCGAGGGGCAGGGCTCTGGCGGCCCGTCCAGCCTGCGGGCCTGGGACATTGAGTTTGCGGCAATGGACACGCCGGAGTTCTACTCCATGGAACCGGATGCTTTACATGCCATCCTGGAAAATCCTACCCGGGCGGTTTTTATCCAGCGTTCCAGGGGATATGACGCAGCCAGGCGCAGCCTGACGATCGTCGAACTGCAGGAGATCATCCAGCAGGTGCGCTCCTGTAACCCCCGGGTATCCATTTTGGTCGACAACTGTTACGGTGAGTTCGTGGAAACAAAAGAACCCCTGGAAGTCGGGGCCGATCTGATTGCCGGTTCTTTGATCAAAAACCCGGGCGGGGGCCTGGCGCCGACCGGGGGGTATATTGTCGGGAAGAGTGAGCTGGTCCAGCAGGCAGGCGAAGCCATGACGGCTCCCGGCCTCGGCAAAGAGCTGGGAGCGTTTGTCTCGGGGAAGAGGCTTTACTTCCAGGGCCTGTTTATGGCTCCCCACCTGGTGGGGGAGGCCTTAAAGGGGGCCGTGACCCTTGCCGCCGCCCTGCAGCAAGTGGGCTACCGGGTGGACCCCGGACCAGCAGATCCCCGGGGGGATCTGATCCAGGCTGTATTCTTGAAAAACGAGACAGAGCTGCAGCGGTTATGCCGGGCTGTCCAGCATTTTTCCCCGGTTAACTCCCACCTCACACCGGAAGCGGGCAAAACAGCGGGCTATGCCGACTCCATCTACATGGCGGCAGGTACTTTTGTCCAGGGAGCATCGGGGGAGTTTACCGCTGACGCGCCCGTGCGCCAACCCTACGTGCTTTACCTGCAGGGTGGGCTTTCCTATGAACACGTGATTCTCGGGTTGGCTTCCCTGCTCAGAACCATCCTAGGAAAATAGTACCTGGTGATCGAGCTTGTCCAGGCATAAGCGCTTTTTTCGCTGTTTGCCGTAAAATTATATTGAGGGTACACATGGACACCCGTATTCGCTGGGTGTTATAATAGAACAGTTTGAACTACTTGGAGGGATGATCGATGAATCAGTATACCCACGATGACATTCTACATTTCGCCCGGGATTTGAAAATTGCTTTTATTCGACTGCAGTTTTCCGATATTCTCGGTGTGACGAAAAATGTTGCCATTCCCGTACCGCAGCTGCAAAAAGCCCTGGAAGGAGAACTGGCTTTTGATGGTTCATCCATTGAAGGTTTTGTGCGTATCGAAGAGTCGGATATGCACCTGAAGCCCGACCCCAACAGCTTCTGTGTCTTCCCCTGGCGCAGGGGAGAGGGGGCCACGGCCCGGTTGATCTGCGATGTCTACAACCCGGACGACACCCCCTTTGAAGGGTGCCCGCGCTACACGCTGCAGAGGAATATTCGGAAGGCCGCCGATCTGGGCCTTACCATGTATGCGGGCCCCGAGCTGGAATTTTTCTTGTTTCTGAAAGACGAGCGCGGGGAGCCGACCACGGAATCCCATGACCAGGGAGGCTATTTCGATCTAACCCCGGTGGATAAAGGCGAGAATGCCAGGAGAGATATCGTGATCAATTTGCAGCAGATGGGTTTTGAAATTGAAACTTCCCATCACGAGGTGGCCCCGGGGCAGCATGAAATCTCCTTTAAGTACGCCGATGCCCTGACGACGGCGGACAACATCGCGACTTTCCGGTTCGTGGTCAGGACCATCGCCATGGCGCATAACCTGCACGCCACCTTTATGCCCAAACCGGTCTACGGCATTAACGGCTCCGGGATGCACACTCACCTCTCCTTGTTCCAGGAGGGGGAAAACATATTTTTCGACCCTGACGCTCCCAACCAGCTGAGCGAAAAAGCCCGCTATTTTATCGGCGGGTTAATGGAACACGTGAAGGGCTTTACGGCCATCACGAACCCCATTGTGAATTCGTACAAACGGCTGGTTCCAGGCTACGAAGCCCCCGTCTACAACGCCTGGTCGGAACGGAACCGCAGCCCCTTGATCCGCATCCCCGCCAGGAGAAAAATCGGCACCCGGGTCGAACTGCGGTCTCCTGACCCATCCTGCAACCCGTACCTGGCCATGGCCGTGATGCTCAGGGCAGGGATTGACGGCTTGGAAAAGCAGATCAAGCCGCCTGATCCGGTAGATTTCAACATCTACGAGCTGACGGAACAAGAGCGCCTGGAAAAAGGGATCGACATCCTGCCGATCAACCTGGGAATGGCCTTACAAGAAATGCGCAAAGATCCCCTGATCAAGGAAATCCTCGGTGAACATATCTTCAACCGGTTCTACGAGGCGAAGACCATCGAGTGGAACAATTACCGCAGCCGGGTTCATGCATGGGAGTTGCAGCAGTATTTAAAAGTCTTCTAGATAGAACAAAACAGATTGCTGAAGGATTGGTAGATCAACGTTCATATTGTATAAAAAAGACACCCCGGGTATGCACACCGGGGTGCTCTTTTCTCTGATCGTGGAAATATCCTTGTGAAAAAGTTATTTTTTGAATATTCCTTGA
>PWWY01000025.1 GCA_003561325.1 Syntrophomonadaceae bacterium
TCCTCCTGTTTGTTTACAGAGCATCTTTGCTAACTTAGCGTTCCCCCTTCAAAAATTTTTGTCGCAACTGCGGGTCAAATTTTTATAATTCTCCTGCAAGAACAAGAAATACACCCAAGCAGAAGTATCTGCTCATAGTCTTTCATCATAATCGCCTCTAATTGATTTTAGTTGATTTTGGTTGTTAATCGTTGTATAATAAAACGGCAGTGAAACAACTTCAGAGGTGATCTCATGGCTGAAAACAAAGAGCTTGTTACAGCCCAGGCTTTGGCCGATGCCTTGGGTCTTTCCGTGGAAACCATCTGGCGATACACCAGGGAGAACAAAATACCGTATATCGAGCTGGGCAAAAGACAGTACCGTTACAATCTTCAGGATGTAATTCAGGCGCTGTCAGGTTCAAGCAGTACAATAGCCAGAGAAAATTCTGCCCAATACCAATCCGGTGACAACAAACTCTTTACCTACCAGGACTACCTGCAGCTGCCGGATCAACCCGGTTACCGGTATGAAGTGCTTGAAGGCACCCTGGTAAAGGACCCGTCACCCAATGTAATGCACCAGCGCGTTTCTCGCAGGCTTCAACGGATCCTGGAAGATTATTTCTGGAGCGTTGATCCTGATGGGGAAGTATTTGACGCCCCGCTGGACACAACTCTCGGCGAGATCAATGTAGTCCAGCCGGATCTTTTCTACGTCTCCGGGGAGCAGAAAAACATCATCAAGGAGGCACGTATTGACGGATCTCCCACACTGATCGTCGAAATCCTTTCTCCCACCAGCCGCCGCAAGGACCGGCTGCAAAAAATGCGTATTTACCAACACGCCCGGGTTCAACATTACTGGATCGTGGATCCCGAGGAAAAAACCCTGGAGTGCTTTGCCCTGAGAGAGGGCGCATACGCAGTGGTAGCCAACGGGATGGACGAAGATGCGGTCGAGCACCCTGATTTTGTGGGACTCATCATACCGCTAAAGGAAGTGCTGGCTTAAACCTTAGCCAAACTTCTCAGGTCCATAGCTTTGTATTGAAGTGACTGCTGATCATGGGCAAGTACTTGCAGAAAAAGCACTCTCCCCATCGATATCGAAGCTACCATTAAGTTTCAATGATCGGGGGGAGGGGATTTACGGCAGTTTCGTTGAGCGTTAATGCAGATAACCCGGCGAAAAGCTTGTACCATGGTTACGGATTTATGGGAATTGGCATGACAGGGACATCAAGAACCATGGTATTGTTTTTTGATTAGTGACACAAGGACTCGCAGGACGATTTTTTCGCCGGCCTGATCCTGGCCCTGCTTGCTGCGTCGAAGCTTGTCCTTATCCAGCAGGGTATCTGCATCGAAGTAGAAAGAGGTTTGTTTCTGGCTTGTCCAGGTTGGGGTAATGGCTGGTTGTTTGCAGATTTCCTTTCCGGGACCCTCAATTTGTCAAACCTGCGGTGGCTGCTTTTCCTGGTAAAGCTGCGCTGCATAATCCTCCTGGCAGCCGGGGTCTCCAGGGAACAATCCTTGCGGGTCAGGCAGGATGATTCTGAGCATTTCCCGCTCTCTCCGTTTTGATTTTTTGAACAGCACTTCAACGTTGTCTATTACCTGGCCGCATTTTTGCCCGTCTTCATAGCGTTTACCTTTTTTTATGTTTTCTACGGCAGCAGCCAGGACACTGTGGGCAGTATCCCTGGGTATGTTAAGTGCAACCTCCAGGTCTGGATGATCAAAGTTTTCCCGTAACCCATGGGTGTGATGGCCAGTTCCGGCAACATTGTGGATGATCCACCCATGCTTTTGAAGCAATTCGTATTGTTCTTCCCATGCTTTCTCAAAACGGTTTTCTTCCATGGGGTAAATCTCCTTTTTCTAGTATGCCTGCTTTCCGCCGTTTACTTGACTAGCGTCTATCTCTTGGATCGCAAGATCGAAGTTTGATGTCTGCAGGGAAGTGTTATTTCAAAGCTTGACCACCTGGTTGTAGGTCTTGCGTCAGCTCCAGTTATTATTTACCATTTCAACGCAAACTACAAAATACCTTCTAAAATAACGCAATATAGATATTTTTTCCCCTGGCTTTTTTGATGATGATCACTTTCTCTGGCTTTGGCTTATCCCCAAGGTAATAACCACAAGCATCGGGCCGAGCACACTGGGGAGAAAATGGAAAAGGCGATCCTGGCATGAGAAAACCGCATCGCCCGGACTGCCTGAAGATATTCCATGGTTTTAACCATCAGCACATGAACTCTCACCAATTTTGCCATATCCGTTATCCATGTTCTTCCACGGGACAATGAAAGATGTTTATGGGCATGATATGCCGGGTTTATCATGGATAATCCTTGTCTAATTTCTTATGGGTGAATACTTTGGACCGGTTGGCATAGTCTTCAACGATTTGACCTCTCCCGATGAGCTTGTATTTGTAGATGACCAACCCGTCGAGCCCCACCGGACCCCTGGCATGAATTTTATTGGTGCTGATGCCCACTTCGGCGCCGAAGCCATAGCGAAATCCGTCGCTAAACCGGGTGGAACAGTTCCAAAAAACATTCCCCGAATCGACATAATTCATGAAGTACGCAGCATTTTCCTTGCCTCCGGTAATAATCGTATCTGTATGCCCGGAACCGTAGGTGTTAATATGGTCTACCGCCTCTTCCAACCCCGAAACAACCTTGACGGAGAGCTTGTAATCCAGGTATTCCGTTTTCCAGTCCTCTTCCGTGGCCGCTCCAACGGGAATGATTTCCCGGGTTTTCGCACAGCCCACCAGCTCCACGTTTTGGTCCTCCAGCCTTTTTTTCACTTCGGGCAAAAAATCCGGGGCGACTCCCTGGTGCACCAGTAGCGTTTCCGCGGCATTGCAGACAGCCACGTACTGGGTCTTGGAGTCCACGACAACGTTTCCTGCCATCTCCAGGTCAGCGTCTTGATCCACGTAGCAGTGACAGATTCCGTCCGCGTGGCCCAGCACCGGTATTCTCGAATTGTCCATGATATAGCGGACAAAATCGTTGGAACCCCTGGGAATCAGCAAATCGATGTATTCATCCATTTTGAGCATCTCGCTTACGTCCGCACGGGTCTCCAAGAGGGCGGCCCAGTTAGCGGGCATGCCGGCCTCCTGCGCTGCACTGATAATGATCTCTGCCAAAATGCGGTTGGTTTCCATGGCTTCTGAGCCACCTTTGAGCAGAACGCTGTTACCGCTTTTCAAGCAGAGGGTGGAGATCTGCACCAGGGCATCGGGTCTGGATTCAAAGATCACGCCGATGACCCCAATGGGGCACGTAACTTTGTAGAGTTCCAGTCCCTGGTCAAGCTCGTTGGAGAGCATGGTTTTACCAACAGGATCTTCGAGCTTGACCAAGCTGTAGATGCCGTCTACCGCATCGGTAATTTTCTCTTCGTCAAATCGCAACCTTTTCAGCAGCGGTGGAGCGACGTTTTCCTGTTGGCTTCTCTCCAGGTCCTGCTGATTGGCTGCCACGATCTCGGCTTTCCTCTCTTGCAAAGATGCGGCAATCCGCTCCAAAGCATGATTCTTTTGTTCCGGCTCAGCTGCGGCCAGCTTAATGGATGCCTCCTTGACCCCACGGGCCAGTTGTTCCATGGACATAGAAATCCCCCTTTCTCAACTATTCTATATTTTTTCGGAACAAAGGTAAAGGCCTAACGAGCGAGCTTGGATAACGCGGGAGAATATTTCTGTTCTTCAGTGAAAACTTTTTGTGTCAATAAAAATCCCGGTTATCTGCAGGCCGCCGCTTTCAAGCCACCCCGGCAGCGACAGCGATCGAGGCTATCCCCTTAGCCATCCAGGGCAGATTTTTTCGAGGCATACTTGCCGCTAAAATAGAAGAAAGCCAGGGTGATCAAGAGCACAACCGCCCCCAGGACAATCCAGCTGACGGAATAAGCCCCGCGCACATCGGCGATCAGGCCAAAGAGGGGGGGGGCCAGCACGGTACTGGCACGGGGAAAGATCAGGGCCACACCGGTAATCACGCCAATGTGCTCCCTGGATACCAGTTCGCTTACCGCCGTGAAATAAATGGCAATCACCCCCAGGATACAAAACCCCAACAGGAAAGCAAAAAAGAGCACGGCAAAATGAGAAAAAGAAACCCTGCTCACCACGGCGCCGAAGAAAAGGGTCAGGGTCGCGATCAGCAGACCGAGGGAAAACATCCCCTTCCGCCTGTCACCATGGAGCACTTTTTCGTTGACCAGGCCCCAGAAGGGCTGTCCAAAAATCCCGCCGATGTGAAATATACCCAGGCCCAGCCCGGCGAACGTGGGGCTAAACCCCAGGTCCTGGGTCAGGTAAAGGGGGAAATGGCCGCTGACCGAGGAAATGCTCAGGCCAAACACGATACCCATGGAAAAAACACTGAGAAGGTAGCGATTGCCCAGGAAATGTAAGATGTCCTCTTTTAAAGACCGGGGGCCTTTTTCGGCTTTTTTCTCCACGGCTTCAACTTGCACGTCTGCCGGCCTGTAAAATTTGAAAATACAGAGGGCAACCGCGATGGCAAAAACACTGCCGCAAAGCAGGGCCGACCGCCAGCCTACCAACCCTCCCAGGACCGGCAACAAGACCGCTCCCAGAAAACCACCGAATCCACCCCCGCCGTGGACGATACCCATGAAGAAACTTCGCTTGGCCGGCTCCGCAAGCTCAAGCACACCTTTGTTCACCGAGGGAGTAATAATACTGAAAGCAACCCCGGTAAAAAAAGCAAAGATGAGAATGAGCCAAAAGGTGGGCGACAACGCATGCAGGATGATCATCAGGCCCACGACGCCGGCGCCCAGGTAAAGGCCTTTTTTTGTTCCCAGGCGATCAACGATCCGCCCACTGAAGACGGCGATCAGCACTGCGCTCAAGAAATAAAAGCTGGAATAAAAGCCCACCTGTGTTCTGCTGATCTGAAACTCTTCCTGCACCAGGGGAAGCAACGCTTTAAAACCCTGGATATTGGCAAAAACGGCAATGTACGCCGAGGAAATGATCAGCAGTACTACCCAATCTTTCTGGTGCCATACCTTTTTTCCCTGAACATCGCTCATGCAACAGCACATCTTTCTTGTCGTAAAAGAAGCCCGCGTTAACGGGCCTCCCCTACTGGATATCAATTTCTTCCATCTTCCAGCTGCCGAAATCGTTGCCTTCAAGACATGTGAATTTTTCGAAAGCCAGGCTGCCGCCTTACTAAGTCGTGGACCAGGATGTAAGAACCCTGGAATACCAGGCCCTTCCATGCTCCTTCAGCCGCAGCAGTTTCGAGGGTGGATCGAGATGAAGTGAAAAGCCCGGATGAAACGGGACTTTACCCTCTGCTGCAGGGCTTATGAGCTTGAATCATCTTTTAAATGTTCTGTTCCGACCTGGCGATAATATGATCCTGCAATCCCCTGGTCAGGTCGACAAAATAGGCGCTGTAACCCGCAACCCTGACGATGAAGTCTTTAAACTCTTCGGGGCGCTGCTGGGCTTGCAGAAGGGTTTCTTTGTCCACGATATTAAACTGGATGTGTGGAATTTTCATTTTTCGCCACGTTTTCAAGTAATTGATAAATACCGGTTCCATTTCTCCTTCCAGGTATCCCGGCGAAAACTTCTGGTTTAATAAATGGTTATAGGTTTGCAAGGTGTCTATCTTGGCGCAGGAGTTGAGCACGGCCGTGGGGCCTTTTACATCCATGCCCGGCTGCGGCGATAATGTAGAATCAGCAAAGGGCCCCCCGTCCAATCTGCCGTCCGGCGTAGCCGGCGTATCAACGGAGAGGCCGTACGTGGCAGAAACAGCACTTCCGTCACCCCGCAAAGAGTAGCCGAAGCGATCTTTGACCGTTTCTATCGTTGCTTCCGTACTGTGGTGAACGCGGCGCGCAACCAGGTCGGCTTCGTCGTCGTCGTTGCCAAATTTGGGCGCATTAAGACAGGCCTGCCTGATGTCATCCCGCCCGTCCCAGTTCTTATCCATGATAGCGATTAATTCCGGGAGAGTGACCAGCTGGTCTTCAAAGACAACTTTCTTGATCGCAGCCAGGGAGTCTGCCACGTTCGTGGTCGAGATCACGATGAGAAAATCATGGACCATGGAAGGATAAATCCACTGTTTGCATTCCTTGCCGCGTTCAATGCATCCGTCAACAATAGCGGAGTAAAAAGGTCTGGGGCAGTACCTGGCATAGAGGTCGCGACAGGTATTTTCCAGCTGCGCAATTTTTGTCGTAAAAAACTTAACCTGTTCCAGGTACGCCTCCAGCACGTCTTCCCAGGAATTGAAGGTTGCCGGGTCAGCCGTCCTGGCCCCCCACTGCTCCCCGGTTGCAGGATTTATTCCCTGGTGGAGTGCCCACCAGAGGCACTTGGCCAGCACAAAATACCCCACGACGCGGCGGGTGATATTTTTCCCCGGTATTTCCATGTATACACAGCCTGAGATGGCATAATCCCGGGCATCTTCAAGAGCCACATCCCATTTTTCCAGCAGCGGGATCAGTGCGTCGTCGTTAAAGAGCGAAGGAAAGCCAATCCCTGTTTTAATCACTTTCAGGGCCTCGGAAAAGAGCTTGTCCGGAGTTTTTTTGTGAATCCGCAGGGCCAGGCTGGGCTCAATGGTCCTCA
>PWWY01000150.1 GCA_003561325.1 Syntrophomonadaceae bacterium
CCCGGTTTTGAGCGTTTCCACCGACCCGGGATACAGAAAGGCCGACGTTAACCGCCGGACGAACCCCGGCAAAAAAGAGGTCCCGCTCCAGGTAGATCTGGCCGTCAGTAATGGAGATCACGTTCGTGGGAATATATGCTGAAACATCGCCTTCCTGGGTTTCAATGATCGGCAGGGCCGTCTGGGAGCCTCCGCCTTTTTCATCACTGTATTTGGCCGAACGCTCCAACAACCGGGAGTGCAAGTAAAAAATGTCCCCGGGGTATGCCTCGCGGCCTGGCGGCCTGCGCAGCAGCAAGGAAAGTTCCCGGTAGGCAATGGCGTGCTTGGAAAGATCATCATAAATAATCAGGACGTGTTTCCCGGCGTCCATCAGGGCTTCCGCAATGGCGCAGCCGGCGTACGGCGCAAAATATAACAGGGGGGCCGGTTCGCTGGCTGTTGCCGCAACAACCGTAGTATAGTCCATGGCGCCGCGTTCTTCCAAAACCTGGACCACCCCGGCAACCTTGGAACGTTTTTGACCGATGGCGACGTACACGCAGTAAATATCCGAATCTTTCTGGTTGATAATCGCGTCTACCGGGATGGCCGTTTTCCCCGTTCCCCGGTCTCCGATAATCAACTCGCGCTGCCCCCGGCCGATGGGAATCATGGAGTCTATGGCTTTTATGCCCGTTTGCACGGGCTCATTAACCGGCTGGCGTTCGGTGACTTCCGGGGCAATGCGCTCGATGGGATAGAACACATCGGTGTTGATCGGGCCTTTCCCGTCGATCGCTTGACCCAGCGCATCCACAACCCGGCCCATCATGGCTTCCCCGGCAGGGACCTGGGCGATCTTGCCCGTGCGCTTGACGATATCCCCTTCTTTGATCTTCTTATAATCTCCCAGAAGCACACAACCCACGTTGTCTACTTCCAGGTTCAGCGCCAGCCCCATGACGTCTCCAGGAAACTCCAGGAGCTCGCCGGCCATACACTTCTCAAGCCCGTAAATACGCGTGATCCCGTCGCCAACGTAGATCACCGTACCCACATCGGTCATTTCCAGGCTCTGGTCAAATCCTTCGACTTGTTTTTGCAGCAAGGTGCTGATCTCATCAGGCCGAATACTCATCTTCTCTACCACCTCTTCCCTGTTGAAAGTCGCCATGCTCGTGCTGTGTTTGCCACAGCAACAACCTCACGCAGTGGCTGTCTGATATATTCTCTGCAGCTGTGTTTTGACGCTTGCATCAAATATACTGTCCCCCAGGCGGAGGATAAATCCGCCGATGATATCAGGGTCAATATGTTCTTCCAGCTGAATGGTTTTCCCGCTCAGTTCACGCAAAATGGAAATGAATTGATCTTTTTGATCCGCATCCAGCGGTTGGGGCGTCGTCACCCGGACGATTTCCAGACCTTGGGCTTTGTTGGCCAGCTTGATAAATTCTTCCTCGATCACATCCAGCAGGCCAAACCGCTTTTTTCCAATCAGCAAACGCAGGAAATTGATGAACTCGGGCAAAAATCCCTCGCTGATCTTTTGGATCACATCTTTTTTCAGTTCCTCTTTTACGGGGTAGTAATACATAAAACGCTTGATCCCCGGGTTTTCTTCGAGAAAACCCCGCAGCTTGATGAATTCCGCCTTAGCTTCATCCAGGGCTTCTTTTTCCTCCATGGCACGAAACAAAGCCCGTGCGTATTTCTGGGCAATCCCGCGCTGCATCATGAGACTTTTTTCACCTCTTTAAGGTATCGATCCACCAGTTGGCGCTGGGCTGCGGCATCGATCTTGGTTTCGATAATGCGCTCTGCGATACGAACGGAAATTAAGGCAATTTCATCCTTGAGCTCTTTAAACACCTTCTCCTTTTCCTGCACCAGGTCTTGTTTCGCCTTCTCAATAATCTGCTCTCCCTGCTCCTGGGCGGCCCTACGGCCTTCAGAAATGATCTCTTCACTTCTTTTCCTGGCGTTGTTGATAATCTCCCTGGCCTCTTGCTTGGCTGATTCGATGCTCTCTTCATATTGCGCCCTGAGCGCATGTGCTTCTTCCCGTTCTATTTCCGCGGTTTTCAAGTTATTTGCAATGGTATCCTGGCGGTTCTTCATAAAATTCGCCATGGGTTGATAGAGGTAGCGGCGAATCAGCAGGTAAATGATCACCATGTTAATCCCCTGCCACAGTAAAGTCCAGTTAATGGTGATAACTCCGCCTTCCATGAAAAGCCCCCCTTCCAATGTGAAGTGTTCGCCGTAGCCGTGCGCAGGGCACGGCCGTGCCTGCGTTCAAGTGAGATGCTCTTCGCCAGCCTGTTTGCTTACAGCGAAAGATACAGGCCGATAAGGGGGTTGGCAAAAAGTAAAATTAATGCGATGACCAAGGCGTAGATACCGGTCGTTTCCGCGACAGCGGCACCCAGCAGCATGGTTCTCAAAATATCTCCCTGGGCTTCAGGCTGTCGACCCACGCCTTCACAGCCCTTCCCTGCAGCATATCCCTGGCCGATCCCCGGCCCGATTCCAGCAACCATGGCGATCCCGGCCCCTAGAGCCGATGCGGCAATGATCAAAGCTTCTCCTGTAATCATCTGAAAACACACCTTTCATTTTTTAAAGTAGTGGGTTTGCGTAAAGCAGGATTAAGGCAACAATCAGGGCATAAATCCCCGTGGTTTGTCCGATAGCCTGTCCCAAGAGCATGGTCCGAATGATCGAACCCTGCATGTGTGAACGATATGAAATAGCTTCGATCGCCTGGCCCGCAGCGTAACCCTGTCCAACCCCCGGCCCAAAGCCGGCAATCATGGCGATCGCCGCTCCCAGGGTAGAACAGATCAAGACAATGCCCACCCCGCTAACGTTGAACAGCGGGTTGGTGTAGAGCAGGATCAAGGCAATAACCAGGCTGAAAATGCCGGAAGTTTCCGTTACCGCCTGCCCCAAGAGCATCACGAAAGTAGTCTGCCGAATGGTCTTCGGGTTCATGGCAGAGGCCTCGGCCGCCTTTCCCGCGGCATAGCCCTGCCCGATCGCAGTCCCGATCCGGGCCACCATGGTAATGCCGGCACCAATAGCTGAAGCAGCCAGGATTAACGCCTTGGGATCCTGCTCAGCCAGCCAATCAAAACCCGAGTCAATAATAAACTGTAAGATTGTATACAAATAAAACTCCCCTCCTTTCCGGCAACTTGCACAAACAAGCCTCGAGGGCTCAGTCCATGGCCAAGGTGATAAAGGTCATGGTCAACATCACGAAAATAAAGGTCTGGATCAGGCCGATAAACAGGTCAAAATAGATGTGCCCGATAATCGGAACGAGAATAGGTACAAACATGTACATCATGATCATGATCACGATGCTGCCCAACATATTTCCAAAAAGACGGAAACTCAAGGATATAGGCAATGCGAGTTCGCTGATGAGATTGAGAGGAAACAGGAAGGGCAGGGGCTGGAAAAACCCTTTTATGTAGTTCAATTTTTTGGTGCGAAGCCCGTTGTATTGAACCAGGATAAAGGTTATTCCTGCCAGGGCAAACGTGGTGTTCAAGTCGGCCGTAGGGTGTCGAACCGCGATTAAGCCCATGAAATTGGAAATCAGGATAAAGAGCGAAAGGGCCAAAATAAAGGGTGCGAAGTTCATCTTATCCTTGCCCATGGTGTTCTCCACCAACCAGTGAATGCCTTCCATGAGCAGCTCAGCAACCTGCTGCGCCGTGCCAGGGACCATGTTGAGCTTACGGGTAACGGACACGGAAGCAGCAAACATGACAATGATAATGATCCAGGTCGTCGTCACCGTATTAGTGATAAACGGCGCGCCTTGCAGTTCAACGAAGGTTCGAATATCAATATCCATGGACTACCCGGTTTAAAAAAGTTAACTTTAAACCGTTTTCCCCCCTTTCTTGAAGCGATTTATACCATGCGCCGATTGCCGGGACGGCTGCGGTGCCGGAGCAGATCATAAAAATTTCCCGCGTAGATCACAGCCTTGGGTATCAGCAGGCCCACCACCGCCCAGAGAAAGTCCATGTCGGCACGTTTCATGGCGGTCAGCAGGATCAAAAAAAACAGGCCATAGCGCAGCAGGTAGTGGGAAGTAACAAAAACCCGTGCTCTTTGCGGTTGCATCCGCATCGACTTTTCCAAGGTCCCAGCCAGCAGATAAAAGTTTAGCACGGCCATTACCGTCCCGAAGGTCAGCCCGTATGCCCCGGAAAATTTCCCCTGGATCAGCAGGACCGCCAGGACGAATATGTAAAGTGCAGCCATTTTTATGGTCATCTGCTTCTTAAGTTGGGCCAACTTCTCCATCCGCGTCAACGCCTGCCTGTTATTTTTTCTTCATGATGATTTTATACGCTTGCATGCTTCCCCCGATTAAGCCCAGGAGCATACCGCCGATGACCAGGAGCAAGGTATAACCGATATATTCGGACAACAGGCGGCCCAGCCACAACCCAACCAGCGCAGGCCCAATAATCACCAGGCCCAGTTGGCCTACCAGAGCCAGGCCCTGGAGATCTTTCCACTGCAACTTGCTCAAAAGCCTATCTCCTTTGCTCCGATTGCCCCTGAGGCGAAACAAACCATTTCTACATATTCGACAGCTTCCTCCAAAACCCTTGTCCCGGCAGAAAATAAGATTACCATAATTCTGATTTTTAGCGCGAAGCCCGGTGCCAGGGCGCTTCGTTTCTGGCACCGGGGTCAGCAAGCAGGAGCCAGAATTTGTCCCTTGACTTCTGGCTCCTGCTTGCTGCGGACCGGCATCAGGTGACTTGAACCACACCGGCCAGTGAAGCAGAACGACCGGCCTGGCTCATTTTTCACATCAGGTTCAGGAGCGTTCGATAATAGTGGCGCATCCCTGGCCGCCCCCGATGCACAGGGTTGCCAATCCTTTCCCCTTACCTTTACGAATCAGGTGGTGCAGCAGGGTCACGAAAATTCTCGCGCCGCTGGCACCGATGGGATGGCCCAGGGCGATGGCCCCCCCGGAAAGATTGGTTTTATCCAGGTCAAATTGGAGTTCCTTGGCGACAGCCAGAGCCTGGGCGGCAAAGGCTTCGTTGGCTTCGATTACATCCAGGTCATCCACGGCAAGACCTGCTTTTTCCAGGGCTTTACGGGTTGCCGGGATGGGTCCTGTCCCCATAATCGCGGGATCAACCCCGGCTGAGGCGTAGCTCACCATGGTGGCCAGGGGCGTGATGCCCAGTTCTTTGGCTTTCTTTTCGCTCATCAGCAATACGGCTGCTGCCCCGTCATTGATCCCCGAGGCATTTCCGGCCGTAACAGTGCCGTCCTTTTTAAAGGCCGGGCTCAGCTTTTGCAATCCTTCCAGCGTCGTTCCCTTGCGGGGATGCTCATCGGTGTCAAAGATCACCGGGTCGCCCTTGCGTTGGGGAATGCTCACGGGCACGATCTCATCCTGGAAAAGCCCTTCTTCGATGGCTTTAATGGCCCTGTTCTGGCTCTCCAGGGCCAGATTGTCCTGTTCTTCGCGGCTGATCTTAAACTGTTCGGCAATATTCTCCGCCGTAATACCCATGTGAACGTCATTAAAGGCACACCAGAGGCCGTCTTTGATCATGCTGTCCACCAGCGCTGTATTGCCCATGCGTCCTCCCCAGCGGGCCGCATCGGAAAGATAAGGTGCCCGGCTCATGTTTTCCATGCCCCCGGCGATAATCACGTCAGCGTTTCCTGTAGCGATCGCCTGGGCCCCCAAATTGATCGACTTCAGCCCCGAGGCACACACTTTGTTAATGCTCATCGCCGGGATGGAATGATCGAGCCCGGCTTTTATGGCAGCCTGGCGAGCCGGGTTTTGTCCCAGACCGGCCTGCAGCACGTTACCAAAGATCACTTCGTCTACCTGGGCGGGATCAATGCCGCCTCGCTGTAAGACCTCCTTGATGACCAGGGCTCCCAGTTCTGGGGCGGGGACATCCTTTAAGGAACCCCCGAATGTGCCTGTTGGTGTGCGAACCGCTGCTACAATGACAACCTTTTCCATTCCTGTCAACCTCCTTGTACAATATATTTAAGAGACCATCACAACCACCTGTATTTTGGCTTCTTCAAAAAACTGCCGGGCCAGCGCGTCGGGATAGTGGTCCATTAAGACGACCCGGCGGACCTTGGCGTTTACCAGCATCTTGGCGCACAGAGAACAGGGATGATGGGTGCAGTAAAGATCCGAACCTTCAATGGATACACCGTAAATGGCTCCCTGGATAATGGCATTCTGCTCGGCGTGCAGGCCCCGGCAGAGCTCATGCCGCTGTCCTGAGGGAATCTTCATTTCCCGGCGCAGGCACCCGGTTTCCAGGCAGTGGGAAAGACCGGCCGGAGCGCCGTTATAACCGGTGGTTAAGAGCCGTTTCTCCTTGACCAGCACAGCACCTACCTTGCGCCGCAAGCAGGTCGAGCGTTCC
>PWWY01000008.1 GCA_003561325.1 Syntrophomonadaceae bacterium
ACTGCATGGAGAATCGCCCTCATCATACCATTTCACGGGATAAAAGTCAAACGGCGCGGCGAGGGAAAGTAGCGGGACTGGTTCAGCTAATTTTTTTGATTTTGCAGGAGATCTTATCCCTAAAATGGAATTATAGTGAACTGGAGCTGCAGGCGAAGCACCACGAGCAAATAATCGATTTCACCCGGGAAAATTTCTTTAAATGCTCAAGTTCGGCCTGGGTGGGTGCAGCAGCTTCGACCAAGCGGTGGATTTTAGGTGCACCACAACAGGAGAACTAGAAACTACAACGATAGATTGTGAGAAAGGAATGGATGGATTGAATGTGCTGCACAGTAAAACCTTAAGGGGAAATATTCACGCCCACCTTTACCCGACAAACAAGTTTAAAACAGTCCTGGTGGCTGTATTTATTCAGCAGGTCCTGGAGAATGGACTGGCAGCAAAAACCGCGCTGCTTCCGGCTGTTTTGGAGCGTGGAACCAATCGGCACCCGACGTTTATGGACTTAAAAAGAGAGATGGAAATGCTTTATGGGGCCTCATTGGGCTCAGATGTTTTGAAAAAAGGTGAGCGCCAGGTTATCTCTTTTTCGCTGGAAGTGGTTAATGATCGCTTTGCGCCGGGCGAACAGCTGTTGAAAAAAGCGCTTTCTGTCTTGAAAAATGTGCTGGCGGATCCCCTGCTGGTTAACGGCGCCTTTAAAAAGGAATACGTGGCACAAGAGAAAGATCAGCTGGCCAAGGAAATCAAGAATCTAATCAATGACAAAGTGAACTATGCCCTGGAACGGTGTATCCAAGAAATGTGTGCCCGGGAACGTTACGGGGTCTATAAATATGGGGAGCTTGCATCCTTAAGCAGCATTGCTCCTTCGGAGCTTTACGATTACTACCAGGAAATATTTACCTCACACCCGGTAGACATTTTCCTGGTAGGCGATCTTGACCCGGAGGATGCCTTCCAGCTCCTGGAAGAAATCCTGTCGTTTCCCCGAACCAACCATGCCCTGGTCCTGTCTCCCCTGGACATAGGGAGCTCTCCGGAAGAGCCCCGCCAGCGCTTCGAGGAATTGCCCGTCAACCAGGGTAAGTTAACCCTGGGCTACCGGGCGAACACGATCTACCAGGACGAAGATTACCCGGCCATGCTGTTTTACAATGGTATTTTGGGCGGTTTTCCACACTCCAAGCTGTTCCAGAATGTGCGGGAAAAAGCCAGCCTGGCCTACTATGCCTTCTCCCGGTTGGACAAACTAAAGGGCATCCAACTGATTGGTTCCGGGATTGAAGTGAGTCATTACCAAAAAGCACTGGACATTATCCAGGAACAGGTGGAACAGATCAGGCAGGGAGAGATCACCCGCGAAGAGATGGAAAATACGCGCCGCGGTCTGATCAATCAGCTGAAAATTATTGCCGACAGCCCTTTTACCCTGGTGAACTACTATCTTGATACATTAATCGGTCAACGATCGGAAAGCATTGCAGATTTTATCCGCCTGGTGGAGCGCGTGCAGGTAGAAGAGGTGGTTTCAGCAGCACAAAAAGTCGAACTGGATACGATCTATTTCCTCAGGGCCCCTGACGGAGAAGGAGGTTCCCACGCATCATGAACTGGCGCATAAAAGAAAACAAGACGATCCAAGAAGAAGTCTACATGGCCGATCTCTCTCCAGGTCCGGCCCTGTATGTACTCCCCCGGAAGGGTTTCAACAAGAAATATGCCATTATTTCTACCCAGTTTGGGTCGATAGACAATTGTTTCTATCTCAAGCAGAATGGGAAGGAAAGGATCACCGTTCCCGATGGTGTGGCCCATTTCCTGGAGCACAAATTGTTTGATAACGAGGAAGGCAATGTCTTCGACCGCTTTGCCGAGTATGGAGCTTCACCCAATGCCTTTACGACCTTTACCCATACCACGTACCTATTTTCTTGCACAGAATATTTTTCTGAAAACTTGCAGCTCCTCCTGGATTTTGTCCAGAGCCCTTATTTTACGGAAGAGAGTGTAGCCAAGGAACAGGGCATCATCCAGCAGGAAATCCTCATGTACCAGGATAATCCCGACTGGAAAGTATTCTTCAATCTCCTCGGTGCGCTCTACCAGGAGCATCCCGTGCGGAAAGATATTGCCGGGAATGTAGAAAGCATCAGCCAAATTACGAAGGACGTTTTATACTCCTGTTACAACACCTTTTACCACCCCAGCAATATGGCTATTTTTGTCACCGGGGACCTGTCTCCCGGGCAGGTGCTGCAACAAGTTGAGGAAGACCTGCAGCGCCGCGCGGTCACGGACACAAAAGAGATCGAGCGCTGCTATCCCAGCGAAAATGCCTCGATAAAGGAACGAAAAGTGGCCCAGGAGCTTTCGATCTCCCAGCCGGTCATCAACATAGGCTTTAAAGATACCTATGCGTACCTGCGCGGTCGGGAACTCCTCTTCCGCGACCTGGTAACCGAACTGCTCTTGGAAATGATTTTTAGCAAAAGCGAACCGCTCTATACGCGTCTTTATGAAGAAGGCCTGATTGACGAACGTTTTAACGCTGGTTTCGTCGCGGAATGTTCCTACGGTTATACCATCCTGGGCGGGAAAACAAAAGATCCAAACCTGCTGCACCAACGTATTTTGGAAGGAATTGAAAGAATCAAAAAAGAAGGCTTAAGAAAAGACAGCTTTGAACGGCACCGGCGAAAGATGCAGGGGGAGTTCTTAAAAAGCTTTAACGCATTGGAATTTATCGCTAATAATTTTTTAGCCTATCGGTTCAGGGGCATAGATTTTTTCGAAATTGTCGATGTCCTGGAAACAATCACCTTTGAAGATCTAGAAAAAAGGCTGCATGAACACCTGACCGAAGCGATGCACGCTTCATCGATTATTTATCCGGTGGATTCAATGTAGCCAGGCGAAGTAGGGAGGAGCAGAAATGAGAAAAATTGGCGTTGTTACGGATAGTGTTTCGAATCTTCCCCAGGAAATAAAAGAGAAACGAAACATCAAGGTGCTGCCGATAAGAATTACATTCGGGGCGGAATCATTTCTTGATGGAATTGACCTGGCTCCGGGCGATTTTTATCGGATGCTGGAGGAATACGAAGAGGTACCCCGGATCGAGCTCCCGGGTTCCAGCGATTTCGTCGCGCTGTTCGAATCCATGAAAGAAGAAGGCTTTGAGGGCGTTGTCTGCATCTTGAGCTGTAATCTCTGTCAAAGCTTTTCCCAGGCCTGCGAAGCCAGGGATTTCGTGCGTCCTTTCCCGGTGATGGTCATTGACAGCCATACGGCAACCATGAGCCAGGGCTTTATGGTCATGGAAGCTTCCCGGGCGGCCGAGGAAGGCCTGGCCCTGACCGATATCCTGGAAAAGGTCTGGAGCATGCGGCAAAAGGTGAACTTCTACGGCATTCCCGGCATGCTTCATTTCCTGGTCCGGGCGGGCCGCTTAAGTAAAGGAAAAGCCTACATGCAGGCCTTGATGAACAAAAAGCAGATGATCACGATCAACAAGGAAACAGGGGAGTTTATCACCGCCGGCAATGTGCGATCCAGGCAGGATGGAATCACGTTTATCAAACAGAGGATCGAGGAGGCCCTTGCTGCGGGCGGCAGCCTTCATCTGGCGGTTTTGCATGCTGCTGAAGCCGAGGAAGCGCAGGCCCTCTACCAGGAATTGTCTACTTCCTTTGATTGCAAAGAAATCTATCTCCAGGAGCTTTCGCCTGTCGTGGGGTGTCACCTGGGCCCGGGCGTGATCGGGGCCAGTTATTACGTGGAAAATGGCCAAAACCAGCGGTAGTGGAGGGGGAGCGATGTCTCAGCATAAAAAATTGCTGACCATTGATGACGGCCTGCAAATGGGGCGCAAGGAATTCAGCAGCATGTACAGAAAATACGTGAACATTTCTTTCGGGCAGTTGAGCGCTTTGCTGGGCCTTGACCTTAATTATGTGAAAGCGGAAGGATGCCGGGTTTGGGATGAAAACGGCAACGAGTACCTGGATTTTATGGGAGCTTACGGTGCACTAAACGTAGGGCATAACCACCCGGCCGTTCTAGAAGCCTTGCGTAAGGTGGAGTCTGCCCCGGTGCTGTTAAAGCCTCTTTCCAAGTTTGCTGCCGTATTAGCCTATAATCTGGCGCAGCTCGCTCCCGGGGACTTGCAGAACTGCTGGTTCTGCAGTTCGGGCTCAGAAGCAGTGGAGGGGGCTTTAAAGTTGGCCCGGCTGTATACGGGGAAAAGGGATTTCATCTACTGCCAGGGTGGCTTTCACGGCAAAACCATGGGTGCCCTTGCCGTGACGGGGAAAAAAATGTACCAGGAACCTTTTGAACCCCTGGTTCCCGGCTGCATCCCCGTACCTTTTGGCGATCTCAAAGCACTGGAAAAAGCCCTGGCGGAAAATGAACCCGCCGCCTTCATCGTGGAACCTATCTTGGGAGAAGGGGGCATCTATTTGCCGCCCCCCGGCTACCTGAAGGAGGCCAGGCGGTTATGTAGCGCCTCCAATGCCCTCTTTATTTTGGATGAAATTCAAACCGGGCTGGGGAGGACGGGAACATTTTTCGCCTGTGAGCAGGAAGATGTCGTTCCCGATATCCTGGTGATGGCCAAGTCGCTCAGCGGTGGAGTCGTGCCCATCGGCGGATACATCACCACCCCGGGAATCATGAAAAAAGCCCACGGCGGCGGTAACCTGAACCGGGGCTTGATGCTCACCTCCACCTACGGGGAAAACACCCACAGCGCAGCAGCGGCCATCGCAGCGGTAAATATCATTGTCAATGAAGGCCTGGCGGACCAGGCCCGGGAAAAAGGCAATTACTTCATGGAGCGGCTGCGCAAACTCCAGGAAAAACACAGCATCATTAAAGAAGTGCGTGGAAGGGGGCTGCTGATCGGCCTGGAGTTTGCCGATACCGGCGGCTTGCTGGACTCTCTCACGGCCGGCATGGTGAACAAGCTTTCCCGGGAATTTTTATCCTCGATGCTTGGAGCGGAAATGCTGAAAACATACAGGGTTCTGGTGCTGTTTACGACCAACAACCCCAACGTGATCAGGTTGGAACCGCCCCTCACCGTGAGCTACGAACAGATCGATTATGTTGTCGATTGCTTCGATCAGCTCTTTAAAAAACAGAAGAGCTTTATGAACTTTGCCCTGAAAAGCGGGCAGATCGCCGTTTCGTCGCTGTTTCGCAAGTAGAGGCGGGAGCATCGGGCAGAGAAGCAGGAGCGGTCGAACTGTTTCTCCCCGGGAGAATGGCAATTTAAAGGAGCGTGGGGATCATCATAGCAGGACAGCGAATCGCCATCATTGGTGCGGTCGCGGCCGGCGGCAGTGCCGCTTTTAAAATAAAGCGAATCCAGCCGCAAGCAACCGTGCAGGTTTTTGAGGCAGATGAGTTCATTTCTTATGCGGCCTGCGGTCTGCCGTATTATGTATCCGGGGTTATCGAGGATTACCGCCACATGATCATGAGAGACCCCGCTGATTTTGCACAAGCCGGCATCGAACTTTTTACCTCTCACCAGGTAGAGAGCATCGATCTTTCCCCGGGAGTCATCCATGTTTTCAATAAAAAAATGAATAAACGCCTGAGATATCCCTTTGATACCCTCTTGCTGGCGACAGGTGCCAGGCCCTTTATCCCCCGGATTACAGGGGTGGAACTGCAGGGCGTGGCGGGGCTTCGTACCCTGGGGGACGGACTGGAGCTCTACCGCCTGGCCCACCAAGACAACAAGAGCCGGGTTGTCATTATCGGAGGCGGATACATCGGCCTGGAGCTGGCCGAATCTTTCAAAGTGCTGGGAAAAGACGTTACCCTGGTGGAACAGCAAGAGCGGGTGATGCCCGGCATAGACGCCGATATGTCTGCCCTGCTGGAAGAAGAGATCAGCCGCAAGGGTGTCACACTGCGCACGGGAGAAAGCCTGGTAGCTTTTGCAGGTGACAGGCAAAACCAGGTTCGGCGTGTGATCACGGACCGGGGGGAATATGAGGTCGATCTGGCCGTGATGGCCCTGGGTGTAAAACCCAACAGCGAGCTGGCGGCGGATGCAGGTATTCGCCTGGGCAGCCGGGGGGCGGTGGCGGTCGATCGATATCAGCGTTCCAGTGTGCCGGAAGTCTTTGCTGCCGGGGACTGTGCAGAAACCTTTCACCGGGTCCTGCAGAAAAATGTGTACATCCCCCTGGGAACTAACGCCAACCGGCAGGGGCGGCTGGCCGCGGAAAACATCTGCGGGGTTCCTAGAGAGTACCGGGGCTCCCTGGG
>PWWY01000077.1 GCA_003561325.1 Syntrophomonadaceae bacterium
GCGTTATACTTCCCCAAAATGCTCATCCTTTCAGCTTGCTCAGACGAAGCGTCTCTGCAATTTTTTCATTGGTCTTGTTGTTTACCGTGAGCATGGCCTGCCTGAGGATTGCCTGGCTGATAGCTTTTCCCTGGGAGGAGCCGTGGCATTTAATGCAGACCCCTTTCACGCCGATCAACAAAGCCCCGCCGTGTTCTGAATCATCCAGTGACAGGCGAACCCGCTTGAAGACAGAAAGCAACAACGTAGACGCCAGGCGAGCCTTGAGGTCTTTTTTGATCTCTTCTTTCAGAAACGCAAAGATATCCCTGGAAACCCCTTCGATGGTTTTTAACAAAACATTGCCAACGAAACCGTCACAGATCAGCACGTCGGCTTTATTCTGGAAGATTTCTTTCGCTTCCACGTTTCCCACGAAATTATGAAGATGCTGGCCCAGGAGAGTGTGTGCTGCCTTCACCTGCTGGTTTCCTTTATTTTCTTCGCTTCCCACGTTCAACAGACCAACCCGGGGGTGCTTCTTTCCCAGCACTTGCGAAGCATAAATATCGCCCATGAGGGCATATTGAATCATGTGATCGGCCTTGGCATCCATGTTTGCGCCCACATCCAGGACGACAATCCCGCCCCCCTGGAAAGTGGGAATTACCGTGAGCAGTGCCGGCCGTTTGATCCCCGGAATCCGACCTAGAAATAACAAACCCCCGGCCATTAATGCCCCCGTATTACCTGCGCTGACGACAGCATCTGCCTGTCCGCTGCGCACCAGCTGCATGGCGGCAACCATGGAGGCCTTTTTCTTGCGTCGAATGGCCAGGCCAGGGTCTTCGTCATTGCCAATGGCTTCATCGGTATGCATGATCCGGATGCGAGATGAATTGATCTTCTGTCCAGCGCTTCTGCGTATGGCTTCTTCCGCGCCTACGAGCAAGACTTCCAGCTCCGGAGATTTTTCGACAGCCATGATCACCCCTTTAACAATCTCGCCGGGGGCATGGTCCCCTCCCATGGCATCAACCGCTACGCGCAACAAGCAATCCAACTCCCTTAAAACCAGTCTAAACCATCCTGAAGGTCAAGCTTGCCCCGGAAACTATCCCTTGGTTTCCTTGATGCAAATTTCTGCACAAATAAAAGAATCCCCGGGTAACGTCATGAGAAAAGTTCAATCCATACCCAGGTACTTTATGCTACTTCTCTGAAACAATTTCCTTGTCTTTGTAGTACCCACAGCTGGGACATACCCTGTGCGCCAGCTTGGCTTCACGGCAGTGCGAGCATTTTACAAGTCCAGGCAGTGCCAGCTTCCAGTGTGCCCGGCGTTTATTTCTCCTGGTTTTCGATGTGCGTCTCTTGGGAACAGCCATCTTAAACACCTCCTTAATCCAAGCCAACAGCGGTCTTGTGATCGGGTTTTCATTCTTACCCGGGCGACGCCGTTCCATGACATTTCTCGGGACCTAAAGGTTATCCTTGTAGTGGTCCAGGGCAGACCATCTCGGATCGATGCGGCTCTGCTCACATGAGCAGTTTTCAAGGTTTCGATTCACCCCACAAACGCTGCAAAGCCCCTGACACGCATCCCGGCAGATCACTTTAAGGGGTTGGCTCATGTAGAACAGTTGGGTAAAGTAATCATCCAGTTCAAGCAGATCGCCCTTGAAAGCAAATCGCTCTCCATCACGCATCGCTTCCTCGGGGTCAGCCGGGTGCTGCGACCGTGTACCCTTTGAGAGGTGGACAAATTCGTCGTAAATCATTTCGCCGAGCTGCAGGGTCACGGGGGCCAGGCAGCGATGGCAAGAAACAAGAACTTCTGTTTTCCACATCCCTTTCAATAATACCCGGTTCTGCACATAGGCTGCTTTAACGTCAACATGAAGCTGCACGCACTGGGGTTGGTAGATATCTTGTCGGATAGAGGAAAGCTCGACGGTTCCAGAGTATGATAAAAAGTCTCCATCTCCTTTTTTAAGCTCGGGAACATAGAGCCTCATTGCTATCCCTCCTCAAAACTAAACTTAATTATAATGAGATTTATGGGTATTGTCAACACTATGCCGCCCCTCAATCGGCCCCTCATTCTCTACCATCTTCCCGCACCCTCAATAGGTCACGGCATCGACATCCTCCACCCTGGTGTCGGAAAAGCCCACCACAATCCGGTTGGGAACGCAGACAATGCTCTGGTAGCCACGGTTAATCCAGCCCGTGTGGGAGCAAATCCCCCGGGGACACAATTCATCGTCGATGGGCAGCATGCGCACCTTACCATCTTTAATTTCCACCACGGCCTCGTATTCATTGCCCGGCCCGAAGGCGATGGGGATCTCCTGTGCGGTGATCTCGTTAAAGGAAACCTCCATCACCAACTCATTATCTACGTGAATGGTGATATACCGCTGTTCCATCCCCGTATCGAAGGTGAAGTTGACGTAAAACCCAAGCAGGCTGAGGGCTAAGACCATGGCGATAAAGATCTTATCATATAGGGTCAGCAGTTTCACCGTGTAAACTCCTCGTTTGCAGCTGGATTGGTCTGCAGCTCACAAAAATATTACTGCGTTTCTTTATTATAAAGCAGCGCACTGCGGAACACAACCGGCGCGGGCAGCTGTTTTCTCCTACTAATAGGCTCAAGCTCTTGCTGCTGCAGGCAGGACTTTTTCTTCTACTGAACGAATGATCTTCATCAGGAACCTCAACCTCCTCCCGGGGGGACTTGATCTCGCCAAACATAAGGTTCCTCCTTGTATACACGAAAATCGTCACCCTGTGAATCCCTGGAGTAATTTTACTCCAACTTGCCGGGGATTGCCGGAACCCGCGGTGTAATACCGGGACCGCGTGGAAGCGGTTTTCATCTGCTGATCAGCAAGATCCCGCACAGGACCAGGAAGACCCCCAGGTACTGGTCCACGTGGAGTACTTCTCCAAAAACGAGAAAGGCAAAGACGATGGCGGCAACAGGCTCAAGGGCGACGGCAATGCTGGCTTTTCCGGCTTCCAGGTGGGATAAAGCCAGGATATAAAGGGTATATGCCAGGAACGTGGCAACCAAAACCAGCCCGGCCAGGGCAAAAACCGAAACAAGGGAAAAATCATGGGAAAACAATCGCCAGGGGGGATGAAAGAGCGCGAAGAAGAAGGAACCGAAAAGAAACATGTAGAACATTTTTGTTAACTGTGCCGCCTTGACCAGGGGGGTTTTCCCGAAGACACTGAGCAGGCCAAAGGTAAACCCCGCCCCCAGCCCCAGCAGCACACCGGTAGAATTGATCCTCAACAGGGCCACCTGGTACGCTTGCACAACTAAAATGTTGCCGGAAAGAAGCAGACCAATGGAGATTAACTTCAGCCGGGTGATGGGTTCCCCCAGGATCACGGAAGAAAGCAAAACGACGAACAGGGGGGACGTATAGAGCAGAACAACCGCAACAGAGATCCCGACCTGCTGCACCGCCTGCAGGTAAAAATAATTGAAGAGGGTCACGCCGATGAAGCTGAAGATGGCCAGCAAAACCAGCTCTCTCATGGGGATGACCAGCCGGGAAATCCTTGCCGGGAGAAAAAGAACCAGGAAAGCCAGGGTCGCGCAGAAGATGCGGGCCGAGGCGACCGACAGGGGATCAAAGCCCTGCTGGAACAGCATCGTACTGAACAGGCCCGTTGTTCCCCAGCAAATCCCCGCCCCCATGGCCATGAACAAGCCTTTTCGAAAATTCCTTTGTTCCATCAAGATGGGTCTCCTCCTGGTAGTTACCGCGGGCTGAAAAGGTTGCCGCTCTATTGTAGTGCAAATGCTGAGTGAAAATCAAGCAGTAACGGCAATAAATTGTATTGAATATTTGGACTAATTCCATTACAATAGCTTTAAGCCTATTTAAACACCCCACAAAGGAGGATGTTCTCTTGGAAACCACACTTCTTCACCATTGCCTGGAAAAAGCAGCAGACCTTTATCCTGAAAAAGAAGCCTTAACGACTGAATCAGCGCGCGTCACGTATGCAGAGTTTTTGCAAAAAGCAAAAAAACTGGCCCAGGCCTTTCTTGAACTCGGCGTGGAGAAAGGAGACCGGGTTGCTGTATTAATGCCAACCTCGATCGAATATATTTACACCTACATGGCCGCATCCATGGTTGGCGCCATCCTGGTTGGAATAAATCCCAATTACAAGGGCCCGGAAATCGCTTATATTTTAAACAATTCGATGCCCCGCGTCTTGATTATGAAAGATAAACACCGCGATGTTGATCTGCAAAAGGTCATCCGAGAGCATATTTTCCCGGGGGTTATTCCCTACATCGTGATCCAAAACACCCAGCAGAAGAAAAAATTTCTGATCCGCAGGGCCGTTGCCTTTGAAACACTGATGGACATGGAAAGCCAGTTCGATGAGCAGGCCCTGTCAGAGCGAGGAGAGACCATCACTCCCCATGATGGTGTGCTGGTCATCTATACGGCGGGGATCATGGGCAAACCCAAAGGTGTGGTTTTAACGCATACAAACATCCTTACTACCACCCTGGCCCAGGCGCAGTACTGGGAAATTGTGCCCGAAGACCGCATTCTCCTGCATCTGCCCATGAGCCACATCGGGGGAGCCGTTGAACTTTTTATTACCGGGCTCACGGCAGGGGCAACCCAGGATGTAATGAGCCACTTCAATCCCCTGGACGCCTTGAAACGCATCAAAAACGAAAAGATCACGGTCCTGGGTCAGGTTCCCACCATGTACGTGATGATGTTTAACGCACCCGGGTTTGAACATTACGATCTGACCAGCCTCCGCATGCTTGCCGTGGCTGGTGCGCCGTCCACCCGGGAAATCATCGAAAAAATGTCCCAGGTCATTGACGGTCCGATCAGAACCGGTTACGGCCTTTCCGAAACAGCCGGATTTGTTACCCACAGTTTAACCGCGGATCCCCCACAGAAGCTCTATGAAACCGTGGGAAAGCCGGTTCCTGCGTTCCAGTTTAGGATCGTGGACGAGGAACGAAAGGAGCTGCCGGGTGGCGAAACCGGCGAAGTCGCCATCAAGGGTGACTGCGTATTCAAGGAATACTTTGAACAGCCCGTGGAAACAGAAAAGAGCATCGACCCGGAGGGCTGGTTCTATACCGGGGACATGGGATTTTTTGATCAAGACGGTTACCTGGTGCTGCGGGGCCGCAAAAAGGATATGATGATCACCGGTGGGTTTACGGTTTTTCCCCAGGAGATCGAGGACAAGTTAAATCGGCATCCCCAGATTCAAATGGCCGCGGTTTGCGGCGTTCCGGACCCGGTTCTTGGCGAAATCGGCCGGGCCTTCGTCGTGCCGCAGCCGGGCAAGATCTTCAAGCAGTCGGAAATTATTGACTACCTGGGCCAGTACCTGGCGGATTTTAAGATTCCCCGGCAATTTTCCTTTCGGGATTCTTTGCCGCTCACGCCCACGGGAGAAGTGGAAAAGCGGATCCTGCAGGAGGAAATCGCCAACCAGGGTTAAAAACTGCCAGGGGGTTCATATATTTAAATTTTCAGATAGAAGGATTATTTGCCTGCGTAAAGAATTCATTAAAACGGTAGCACGGCAAGAACGCAGCAGGGCTTTGATCATAAACCTCATTTATCCGCCATAGTAGAATGGTAACACGGTAGCATAATCAGTAGATTCTTGCTGATGCCTTGATCTTCTTACCGGCATTCCTATGGAATGCTTTTTTTATGTTACCCATCACACCACAGGAGGCTGATTGAAATGAAAAAAAATTTGAAACATGGGCTGGTTTGGGTTGGCATTGTCGTACTGGTCCTGGGCCTGGCAGGATGCGGGAACCCGGCTCCCCAGGAAGAAGGAGCACCTGCGCCGGATGAACCGATCAAGTTCAACCTGGCCCACTTTTTCCCGGCTGCTCACCCCGTAGAAGCGGAACTCATCCGGGAATGGACCAGGGCCGTCGAGGAAGATACCGGGGGCAGGATCCAGATCGAGTCTTATCCGGGTGAAACCCTCTCGGGAGCAGCAGATACGTATGAAGGTGTCGTTTCAGGCATCGCGGATATCGGCCTCTCTTGCTTTACCTACACCCGCGGACGGTTTCCCGTGCTGGAAGCCTTTGAACTACCCGGGATCATCTACAATAATTCTAAAGTAGCCAGCAAGGTGGCCTGGGAGGGCATTAAAGCGTTAAACCCCGAGGAGGTCCAGGATACAAAACTATTGATGGTCTTCGCTACCGGCCCCGGCGATCTCTTTACCCGGATTCCCGTGGAGAACCTGGATGATCTTCGAAA
>PWWY01000060.1 GCA_003561325.1 Syntrophomonadaceae bacterium
AAACTGATTATAAAACAAAATTTATTGCGAGGTGATCAGGTTTGTTCATGAAGTCATCTCTTTTTCCTGCTTGTCCTCCAACCAATGGTGGTATTTCGCGGCATTATAATTTTTCAAGATTTGTTTACGCCTCTCCTGTCATTGCGGTAAACCGGGGCATCTACTACTTTAGTATCATGTCATTTTTACTCATTCGGGGTACTGTATTAATTATGCAGGTGCATTATAATAATGGCAGTGTTGGATAGTTCAGACATTTACATACGATTCGAAAAACATTTTATGGAAGCGATGACTCCCGGGAAAAAGATGGACGCTGTCAGCCTGGGGTGAGCCAGTAGCGTAACCGGCCATATGAGATGGTCGGTTTTGTTTTACGCTGGAGCCCCGACTTGCTTAAAGCATGGATCGAAGCCTAGAGAGGTGAAGAGATGTTACTACTAAAGCCTGGACAGCGGGTTAACTTGCGGCACAAGGAAAAGGACACCTACCTCTCCGGGACTATCCTGGCGGTGGAGGGTCAAAGGCTGACCCTCTCCCTGGAAGGATCCCTCTCCCTGGAAAGAGGTGACTGGCTCAAGTTGGATGTTGTACAGCAGCAGGATGCCCTGTATATCATCGATGGCCGGGTTTTAGACGTGGATCCGGAGCAGAACCTTCTTTTGGAGATCATGGAGGAACCGCACCGCCTGCAGCGCCGGCAGTCGCAGCGGATTCCCGCCCGCCTGCAGGCCCAGTACCTGATCCTGGATGATGAGTTGGAATATCGACCGGGGATGGTGATGGACATCTCCAGGGGCGGGGCCCTGCTCTCTGTCCAGGAACCCTTGAGCCTGCTTAGTGATCTCTTGCTTTTTTTTGATATTTTTACGGGCAAAGGCGATCTCTTAACGACCGGGGTGAGCGGCAGGGTGGTTCGGGAACACGTCGGCTCGAAAGAAAGGGTTTACAGTTACGGTATCGAATTCGATAAGCCCCTGAACTTGTTGGCCGGCTAGACCGGCGCGGGGCAAAAATGCTGCGGGTCACCTCCAGGGGTGATTTCTTCATCTTCCCATGAAGATGTTTACTCACGTGGTCAGGGTCAAAATTTGCAGGATTTGTTTGGTGGGCGTGGAAGTCATTTTCGGGGAGAGTGTCAGGATATTTAAATACGGACTCCCGTTAAACAGGTTTTCTCCAACCGAAAACCCCGTAAACGGGGGAAAGTAAAAAAAGCGGTTGGTTCCCGGGCCCGTTTGTTTATCAGGCATTCCCACATTTCTATCAGGGAGGTGAGTTACCGGTGTGCATGGTGACGGTTTACAAGGGCAGCGTGGAAGAAACAAACAAACTGGCAAGTGATGTTTCCAGTTACAAGTTGGACCTGTCTGCCAAAAAATTGACGGTTTATTCGATGTTCAAGGAGCCCCAGGAGTTCATGGTGACCAAGGGGTTAAGCTGGGATGAGAGCAGTGACTCCATGATTATTGATTAGGGGCGCCGCCGCAAGCATAAAAGCGTAAACAGAGGTCAGCCCCCCGCATGATTTTATAAGAATGAGATCTCTGCCGGAAGAAACCCTTTGCAGCGGGTATTTTTACTCTACAGGGGAGATTCCTTCATGGTTTCTTTTCGCAAAACTCTTCGATCTATCCTCGTGGTGTTTGTTTTTTCGGCGGCAGTTTTCTTCTTCACGATTACCTGTGGGGAAGGTATGCAAGCTGCAGAGAGCTCCTTGCCCGAAAAAGAAGAGCTCTATTTTAGCATCCTGCATACCAACGACGAACATTCCGCGTTAATTCCCCATTCACCTGCCGTGGATTACTTGCCCGGTGAAGAAAACCCGACCATCGGAGGATATGCCCGGCTGAGCACGGCCCTGCAGGAGCTTCGCGACCGGAAGGGCACAGAGGGCGAACCGGTCTTGCTGCTTTCAGCGGGGGACTTTATCGGTGGCACGGCCTTTAGCTGGTTGGCGCTCCGGGGGATGGCCTGCGAACTCTCCATCAAGCATGAGCTGGGTTATGACGTGATCGCGCTGGGAAATCATGAATTTGATTATGGGACGGCCGTCCTGGCGGACTACCTGCAGGCTGCCGGCTACCCTGCAGCCCACAGCCAGACCGTGATACTCGCCTCCAACACCCGGGGGCCTGCCGATCATCCCCTGGTTCAACGGGGCCTGTACCGCGAGACCCACCTGGTGAAACTGGATAATGGGTTGAACGTGGGGTTTTTCAGCCTGCTGGGCAGCGATGCCCTGACCGTTGCCCCCTATACGGAGCCCCTGGAATTTTCCGACCCCTTTGAAACAGCCCAGAGATTGGTCACAGAACTAAGAGCGCAGGGAGCATCCCTGGTCGTGGCCTTGACCCATGCAGGAGACCGGAAAGACCGGGCCCTGGCTCAAAAAGTGCGCGGCATTGATCTGATCGTGGGAGGACACACCCACACACCCCTGGAAACGCCCCTGCACAAAGCGGGGACCATCATCGTGCGTGCCGATCCTTACCTGGCCAGCCTGGGTGTGCTGGAGCTGGCTTTTCAACCCGAAACAGGTGAGCTTCGTATTCGCAACGAAAAGAGCGGCCAGCCCTTTATCGTGCCTCTGGACCATCGCGTCTCCGCCGATCCCGATGTGACAACCCTCGTAGAAGGTTATACCGGCGAGTTAAATCACCTTGTCTCTCAAATGACCAGGGGGAGATATGAAAACATCCTGGAAACCATTGCCTGGACGGAAGTTCCCCTCATCAAAGGGCCGGCTAAAGAAGAAAGCCCCGTGGGGAATTTCGTCGCTGACGCCATGCGCCTGGTGACCTGGGAGAAAACAGGAAAGCGGGTGGACATGGCTTTTCAAGCTGGCGGCAACATCCGAAAAAACGTGTATCCCGGGTCAATGGGCCATTCTTTCGGGAACGTGTCCTTCTACGATCTCACGAGCGTAATTAGCCTGGGATCGGGGCCTGATGGGTTGCCCGGCTATCCCCTCGTCTACTTCTATCTCACGGGAGAAGAGCTGATTCGGTTGATGGAGTTCTCCAAGCTCTTATCCGAGCTGGCGGGAAATGAGCTGTTTCTCCAGTTTTCCGGGATCCGCTATGCGTACAATCCCCAGAATATTTTCCTTTTTCCCCTTTCTTTTCTCAATATTCACCTTCCTTCCGCCCGGGCGGTTCATCGAGCAGAACTGTACGCGGGGGAGGGTATCCAGGGTCTTGGGGATCAGGGCTACGTGCCCTTGCATCGCGGTGACGATAACCTCTATTCTGTCGTAACGGACTCCTATGTTCTTTCTTATTTTCCCCTGGTCAGCAAGATGTTCCCCCGATTGGCGCTGCAGCCCAAGGATGAAAAAGGCAGCCCTGTTGCTCCCGAGGATTATGATCAGCTGATCGTACGTAGCAGGGGAGAAGAGTTAAAGGTTTGGCAGGCCGTGATCGATTATGCCGCGGCACAACCGGTAAACCGGCAGGACCTGGCGCAAATCCCTCCGTATTATGCGGACACATCTTTGCGCATTAACCCGGAATGGAGTCTTCCGGTGATCATTTGGCCGGCCGCCCTGGTGATCTTTCTCTCTGCAGGAATCGGGCTCTTCGTGAGAAAAAAACAGCTTTTTCGCCGGTTACACCTGCACGTTTGGCGGAAACGATAGTGTGATGCCGCGCAGCAACCATTCCCGCGAAATTTTTTTTACTGCCCATTTAGCAAAATTCGTGACTGAGAGCAAGCTGGGAAACAGGGGTTTATACCTGAGCAAACTTGATTACCAAGTTTTTTAACAACTATGTTTACGAATAAACCAATGATATGATATAATATCTATTATCTTAAGCGATTTTACCATCGCCGGGAAAGGAAGGGTTAGGATGAAAATCGACATTGAAAAAAGCAGGGTTACACTTTCCCCCGAAAATGCGGAGGAAAAAGCAAAACTCGAAGCAATCTGGCGGGTCCTGGTGGATTGCATCGGGGATAGCAGAAAGCTGGTCCCCATCGGGGAGTATACCCCTTTAAAGGGGGATGCCGGGGCTTCTTTTCAAATTGAGGGTTTAGAGCCCCAGGAGAGTTCTTACGTGGAGGTTAAGGTGGAGCAGGAGTCCGAGGTCTACTGTCGGACTTGCAATAAACTGGTGGTTTTGAACGCCGGGGATATCATTCCCTTGTGCTGCGGGAAAATGATGGAGATTGTGGACTAATCCGAGTAATACCTTTGCTGCCGGGGTTCTCCAGGATCACGATCCTGGAGAACTTCATTTTTTTGAGGGGTATAAGTTTTGTAATTTTGCAACAATTTGCATGATTTATGCGTGATTTTATGGTATAATAAACATATGAAAAACTTGTGGAGACGGCTGCAAAGGAGAAGCGGTTTCATCCGTGTTTGAAGATGAAAACAAGCAACGCATGCATGTAAACATTGGTGCTCGAGCCGGCCTTTCCACGGCCGGCTTTTTTGTCGGCAAAAAGTGCCTTAAATCTATCAAGGAGGGTGGAGATCATGTCGGTTACTGCTGCTGTGATCATGAGTACTGCGGTAGTTTCAATCAAGCCTGGAGCATCCATCCTGGATGCCATAAAAAGCTTGACAGAACACAAAATAAGCGGGTTGCCGGTGGTTGATGCGGAGCACAGGGTCGTCGGGATCGTCTCGGAAAAAGATATCCTGGGGTATGCCAGCCAGCTGCATGTTGTCCCGCTGCGGGGCTCTTCCGGTTGGGTCTCACCTTACACGGATGTGTCTCAGTTGGTTCGTGTGAAGGAGGGTTACGACCTGTTATCCAGGGAAAAAGTCGAAAAGATTATGTCGAAAAAGGTAGTTGTCATCCAAGAAAGCACACCCCTGGGCGAGATTGCCAGCTTGATGAAGAAAAAGAACATACACCGTATCCCCGTCGTCAATGATGCCGGTAAGCTCTCGGGCATCGTTACCCGGGCTGACCTGCTGACCTACCTGGCAGAGGAGAAGACAACAGAAAAGGTGACCTAGTGCCTGGAACAGTGTAAAAGGGCTGCCCGCTGATCAGCGGGCAGCCCTTTTACACTGATACGTGGGAACCTGGCAGTTTTGCCCTGCAGGCTCGTTTGCGGCGTTCTACTGGAAGTCGCCCCTTCTTTTACCCCGCCCTTCTTCAATGAAGTTAATTCCCTTGGCCGTAATGGTATACTTGTTGGCCGAGCCCTCAACGTTGATGATCTGCTCGCATCCAATGAACTCCAGATCTTCCAGGTATTTGTAGGCCAGGGCGTCCTGAGGGTCCGTGCCATCGATGAGCACCTGTTTCCCCTTTCCGTTGGTTTCAAAGTAAATATCGTAGATCTCTTTCAACAGCTGGTAGCGTTTCATCTGTCGATCCCGGTAGATCATTCTGTCGTCCTCTTCATGATGGGTCAATGGGCTTTCCCCCTTTTTAAAAAAATGATACGTCCCGCAGGGCGACTGACTTGCCCTGCAGCTCGCTAAGGCGGCCAGGACGTTCTTATTGTATCATACTTTCCGTATTCGTGAAATGGCTAAATATTCATGCAAAATCCTCTTGATCCTTCCCGGTGAAATGAAGAGGGAGCAGTTTGCACTGCTCCCTCTTGTGAGTTCAGTTTTTTTGTGGTTATGTTTCTGTTTCTGCAGTACCCGTTCGCAGGTCGGCTTAGTGGGCGGTCGTAAAGCTAACCCACTCGGTGAGGCTGTCCTTGGGACCCCAATCGAATTCCGCGCCCAGGATCTCTCCGACGGCCCGGAGAGGCAGGAAGGTACGGTCGTGAACAATTTGGGCGGCGACATCGGAGGTTACCGTGCGTGTTACGCCACCTTCGACTACGGTGATCTCCATGGACCCGATCTGGATCGTGATCAGCAGGTCATCCTGGGCCAGGGTGACCACTTCGGTAAGGCCTTCCTTGGGTTCCCAGTCGGCTTCCAGGCCGAACGCTTCTGCCACGAAACGAACCGGGACAAAAGTGCGCCCGTTTTGGATGAAGGGCTCAACATCCATTTCGCCGGCTTCATCGTTTTTCTCATAGGCGGTGGAACCGATGTAGAGCTTGACCAGCACGGTATCAACGACCTCTACCTCGGGGATGAGCACGGCATCGATGACGTGGATTACCCCGTTGGTGCAGAGGATGTCTGTAACGATGACCTGGGCGTCATTGATGAAGACATTTCCGTCTTCAATGCTCACGGTGACCGTTTCTCCCAGCAGGGTTTCCACGGCCACGCCGTCGAGGGCCAGGACATCCGCGGCCAGGACTTCGCCCGCTACGACGTGGTAGAGCAGGATGTCG
>PWWY01000228.1 GCA_003561325.1 Syntrophomonadaceae bacterium
AAACAAGTCTGCACGGCCAACTTGGCCACTTCCACGGTTTTCTCCATGGGGTAGCGCCAACCGCGATGGCAGGGCGCCAGCACGTTGATAAAGGCGGGACCGTCCACGGAAAAAGCTTTCTGGGCCTTGCGTACCAGGTCACGCCAGTGGCTGATGGAAGCCTGAGCCACGTAAGGGATGTTGTGTGCTGCGGCGATGGCCGTCATGTCCTTGCGGTGCTGCGCCTTGCCGCTACTTTCTTGCCCGTGGGGACTGGTCGTTGTCCAGGTGCCCAGGGGGGTGGCACTGGAACGCTGGATCCCTGTGTTCATATAGGCCTCGTTGTTGTAACAAACATAGACCATGCGGTGTCCCCGTTCCAGTACCCCGGAGAGCGACTGAAAACCGATATCGTATGTTCCCCCGTCCCCGCCAAAGGCAATGAAGCTGTAATCATCCTCGATCTTCCCTTGCTTCTTCAGTGAATTATAGGTTGCTTCCGCGCCGCTGAGGGTAGCGGCGACATTTTCAAAACCGCAGTGAATAAAAGAGGTATTCCAGGACGTATAAGGGTAAATCGTGGTGGAAACCTCCAGGCAGCCGGTGGGGTTGGCCACCACCAGCTTATGCCCTTCAGGTGCACCCATGAGCACCTGGCGAACGGCGATAGGCGCCCCGCAGCCCGCACAGAGGCGGTGTCCACCCGAGAGGAGTTCAGGTTTTTGCACCAGATCTTTTAACTTTGTTGACAAAGGATTCACCTCCTATTCTTTTAAACCCAGGTAGTTGATTTTCTCCTTGACCTGTCCGCTTTGGGCGACCTGCTGCAGTTCGGTTGCCGCCTTGTTAATCAATTCCACGGGAAGGTCTCGTCCACCCAGGCCGTAGATATAGTTAACCATGAGAGGTTTCTTTTCTGATTCGTAAAAAGCTGAGCGCAGATCCGTAAAGACGGGGCCACCCATTCCCCCGGCGAACGTATCCGAACGGTCGAAAACGGCAACGGCTTTCAAGTGGGAAACGGCTTCAACCAGCTCTTTGGCCGGGAAGGGACGGAAGAGCCGCAGCTTGATCATGCCGATGGGGATTCCCCGGGAGCGCATACACTCGACCTCGTGGCGCACGGTGCCCGCCGCCGAACCCAGCACAATAATGGCGAACTCTGCATCCTCCAGGCCTAAAGCTTCAAAAACCCCGTATGACCGACCGGTAAGTTCTCCATACTCTTGTCCCACGTCTTTTACGACCTGGAATGCGTTTCTCATCGCTTCTTCCTGCTGGCGCTTGAACTCGAAGAAGTAGCCATAAAGGCCATCGAAAGCGCCGATACAGGTGGGGGTCTTGGCATCGAGCAGGGAGAATTCGGGTTTAAAGACATCGACAAACTCTTTCGCTGTGCTGTCTTCCAGGGATTCCATGCGGTCCAGGGAGTGAGAAATAATGAACCCGTCCAGCATGACCATCGCGGGCAGGCGCACCTGGGGATGCTCGGAAATGCGCACCGCTTGCAAGGTATTGTCGTAGGCTTCCTGGGCGTTCTCTGAAAAGAGATGGATCCATCCAGCATCGCGGGCCCCCATGCTGTCGCTGTGGTCGCAGTGGATGTTAATCGGTGCGGAAAGCGCGCGGTTAACATTGGGCATGACGATGGGCAGGCGCAGCCCCGAAGCGATATATAAAAGCTCCCACATCAAGGCCAGGCCCTGCGAAGATGTGGCCGTCATCACGCGCCCACCTGCAGCAGCGCCGCCGATACATGCGCTCATGGCGCTGTGTTCACTTTCTACGTTTACCAGGTGGGTATCAACATCACCGTCGGCGACAAACTGGGAAAACCCCTGCACAATTTCTGTCTGCGGCGTAATGGGATACGCGGCGACCATGTCGGGGTTAATCTGTTTCATGGCCAGCGCGACGGCCTCGGTGCCCTGTAAGGCAAGAGTGTTGCTTTTTGCAATAACCATCAATCCGTACCTCCTTTCGTCATGACTCGTTTATTCCACTGTATCCTGAACTTCTGCTTCGTCGACCATTTCGATCGCATTCTGGGGGCACTCTTCGGCGCAGATCCCGCAGCCTTTGCAAAAATCCAGGTCGAAGGTGGTAATTTTTTCGCCTTCCGCTTTGATCGCGCTGTCCGGGCAAAACATGAAGCAGATCAGGCACTGGTTGCAAATTTCCTCGTCGCGGATGGGGCGCAGGGTTCGCCAGCCCCCGGTTTTAAACTGCCTGGAATTTCCCGGGTCTTTGATCACGGCGCCGGGGGGATGATCTTTCCATGTCCACTTATCGATCTTTGAAATATCCCAGCTCACTCTCCCTTCACCTCCTCGTATGCTCTGTCCAGGGCGACAATGTTGCTGTCGACAACTTTTTTGGGAAATTTTTTGCCAAAGGAAGATTTGAGGAAGTCAATCGCGTCTTCCTTGCTGAGCAGGCCCGTGACACTTAATAATGCGCCCAGCATGGGAATGTTAGGCATGAAACGGCCCAGGGCGTCTATTGAGATGTGTGTGGCATCAACGGTATAAATTTTTTTGCCTTGAACACCGGTTTTCTCCCGGATCGTGGCAGGATCGTGGTGGGTGTTGATGATTAAAATGCCATCATCTTTCACTCCTTCCGTAACATCGACCGTCTCCATCACCGTCGGGTCAACAACCACCACGATTTGGGGGTTGGTAATCCCACAGTAGGTAGATATTTTGTTTGTGCTCAGGCGGTTAAAGCACCTGATGGGCGCCCCCATCCGCTCGGGACCGTATTCGGGGAATGCCTGGAAAAACATGTCCCGCACCAGGGACATCTCGGCCAGGGTTTTGGCTGCCGTTACCGCTCCCTGTCCACCCCGGGCATGCCAGCGGATTTCTGTCAGGCCCTGAATATCAACTGCCATTAAGCTGCACCTCCTTAAGGTAGGGTAGTTTTATGGAAAATAAACGTTACTATATTCTACAAACCATGAGGAAAACCCTTTTTAGGCCTTCGGTGGATTTTATTTTTTTTAATATTTATATCTTTAAGAACTTACCGTGCTACTCACAAGGGGGCATTGCCTGGCTTACCAGCCATTGTGCTTGGAAAGTTAGAAGAAATGTTATAAAAAGTGTAATTCCCCTGCAGGCCCAAGAAAAATGACCGACAGTAAATGAACGCCCGGAAGAAGAAGAGGTGTTGGACAATTGGAAGGAGAAGGGGTAGAATAGGAGGAGAATTTTTGTCAAAGGCGGTCGCTTTAGGGGGGGCGGGTGGCAGGTTGAATAAAGATCAACATCCACGATCGCACCACCAAAACGAGGTCACATGCAGAAAGCTGTGCATCTCTTGATCTGGATCATGGAGGGGATTTCACTTGGACCGCTATAAAGCCATCGCGTTATTGGATTCCGGTGTGGGAGGCTTAACCGTGGTTCAAGAATTGGTTAAGCTGCTTCCCCAGGAAAATATCGTTTATTTTGGAGATACGGCCCGCATGCCGTACGGCCCCAGGCCGCAGGAGCAGGTCCGTCGCTTTGTGGATGAAATCATGGGGTTCCTTTTAACCCAGGAAATCAAAGCAATGATTGTGGCCTGCAACTCCGCTGCCGCTGCAGGGCTGGATTTTTATCGCCATAAAATCCATCTTCCTTTACTGGGCGTGATTGAGCCGGGAGTTCGCGCCGCCCTGGAACATACCAGGAACAAGAAGGTGGGGGTGATCGGCACCACCGGCACCATCCACAGCGGGGCGTACCAGCAGGCATTTCATCGCCTGGCTCCTGACGTGGAAGTCCTTGCCCAGCCTTGCCCGCTTTTTGTCTTGCTGGTGGAAAATAACCTGGTTGATACTCCTGAGGCCTGGCGTGTTGCTGAAGAATATTTATCGCCGTTAAAAGAGGCCGGCGTGGATGCCTTGATCCTGGGGTGTACCCATTACCCGCTCATGGCCGATGTCATCCAGGGGGTCATGGGACCGGGCGTGGAGCTGATCAGTTCTGCAGAAGAAACCGCCCGGGAGGCCCAAGAAATTCTTCAGCAGCATAACCTGCTTAACAATCATGCTACAATACCTGCCAGGCAGCGTTTTTTTGCCAGCGGCCGGGCCAAACCCTTTGCAGAGATGGCCACGCGCATGCTCCACAAGGAGATTCAAGCCTACCAGGTCATCCTGGAAGAATAAAAAAGAGGTGGTGGAAGTCCAAGCACGCGCAGCAGTCAAAATTTCCTGCTTTTGCGCGTGGCTTGCGCGATGTTTCGACGGCATTAACGCAGGCCGGACCCCTGTTGCGCTTCACTTACTTCGGTATGAGCCCAGCGGTCCCCGTAGCGGAGCCCCTGCGGGTCACTGCTGATCGCCAGGATTTCAATCACGCCGGCAATAAAAATTAAAGCCAGGGTAATGAACGAACCGAACGTGGGAATCATGGAAAAGATAAAGGGCGCGGCAAAAATAATATTGCGTCGAACGGATTCTTCATAAATGGTTCGACTGCCCATGGATGTGACTTTCAAGTTGAGGATATTTTTCCCCGGGCTTCCCTGTTTCGTCAGTCCATCGCGCAGTAAAATAAAGAAGCCGCCAAATAACCAGCCCAGGAAAGGGATCAACATAAGCAGGTAAGCCAACCCAAGATCAATGAAAAAGGCAAACGTGCGCCGCACGATCATGGTTTTTCACCTCTTTATGGGATTTAATTCACGATGATCATAACATTCTGGATCGAGGGGAAAGAATCCTGCTGCCCCGCAGGAGGAACAACCATGATCCCCCAAAAGACGGTTTCCAGTTTTCCCGGAGAGGAAGTGACGCGAGATGAGACCCGATAAACGCAGAGATGATGAGCACAGGCCTGTGCGGATAACCCGGGGTTACCTCAAATACGCCGAAGGTTCAGCCTTGATCGAGGTCGGTGATACGAGGATCATCTGCTCGGCATCCGTGGAGGAGCAAGTGCCTTCCTGGCTGAGAGATAGAGGATCGGGCTGGGTAACGGCAGAATACGCCCTGCTTCCCCGTTCGACGCAGACCCGGAATACCCGGGAAGCTACCCGGGGGCGAGTAGGGGGGAGAACCCATGAAATCCAGCGCCTGATCGGCCGCTCCCTGCGTGCGGTCGTGGACTTGGAAGCACTGGGCGTTCGAACCGTTTGGATCGATTGCGATGTGCTGCAAGCCGATGGAGGCACCCGCACAGCGGCGATTACCGGGGCATATGTAGCCCTTGTCGATGCCCTGAATACCCTGGTGGAAAAGGGGATGATTTCGCGCCATCCGGTGAAAGATTATGTAGCGGCGACCAGCGTAGGACTTTGGCGGGGACGGGAGGTCCTGGACCTTGCCTACCAGGAAGACCTGGAAGCCGATGTGGACATGAATATCGTGATGACCGGGCAGAAGAACCTGGTAGAAATCCAGGGAACGGCAGAAAAAATGACGTTTTCCCGGAGCCAGCTGGATAGCATGCTGGGCCTGGCCGAACAGGGGATAGAATTCCTGATCTCCGTGCAGCAGCAATCCCTGGGCGCCGCCTTGAACAGGAATCCTGACCCCAAAGGTCCAAAAATAATTTTGGCCACACGGAATCCGGGTAAAATTGCCGAGATGAAGCAGGCGCTGCATCACCTCCCCTTCACGCTCTGTTCCTTGAATGACTATCCAGGCCTTCCTCCCATCGAGGAAACGGGACAAACATTTGAAGAAAATGCGATCCTGAAGGCAGAAATCATCAGCAGCCAAACCGGTGAAATGGCCCTGGCCGACGATTCCGGGTTGGAAGTGGATTGCCTGGATGGAAAACCGGGCGTGTTTTCTGCCCGGTTTTCCGGGGAAGGCGCCACCGATGAAAAAAACAATGCCCTGCTGCTGGAATTAATGAAAGATGTCCCACTTCCTCGCCGCAGTGCGCGCTTTGTTTGTTCCATCGCGATCGCGGTGCCGGGGAGGAAGACCCGTGTGGTTCGAGGAACCTGTGAAGGGAAGATCGCCCCATCCCCCCGGGGAAGCGGGGGATTCGGGTATGACCCGTTATTTATTTCCCGGGAGGAAGGAAAAACCTTTGCCCAGCTAGACACAGCCAGCAAAAACCGCATCAGCCACCGGGGACGGGCCCTGGAGAAAGCGCGTCGGTCCCTGGGAGAACTTGCAAAGGAGGAAAAACTCGATGAAGGTGGTCGCGTTTAACGGCAGCCCGCGAAAAGATGGCAATACAGGAATCCTGATCAAGCGAGCTTTTCAGCGGTTAAAAGCAGAAGGCGTGCAGTGTGAACTTGTCGACCTGGG
>PWWY01000005.1 GCA_003561325.1 Syntrophomonadaceae bacterium
ACGGAAGCCACGCAGCGGTCTTTGGTTAAGGGCTGAAGTGCCTCGTCATCGTCATTCACGTAAATTACGCCCATCACGTCTTTCATTTCTTTTCCCCCCTGAGGCCCATCATTTCACCGTTCAAGGTGCTCTCCACGGCAGAATTATCGGGAAGCATGGAGTTTTCCCGCACCACGATCAGTTCCTTACTCGGACTGGGTGTATAACAATCGTTTCCGATGATCACGTTTTCACCAATGATCGCCCGCTCCAGCAGCACGTCGGTTCCGATGGTCGTCCCTGACATGATAATAGAATCCCGCAAAATGCTGCCCTTTCCCACCTGCACCCCGGGGAAGAGAATGGAATGCTCCACCTGGCCAAAGACCATGCATCCCTCGTTGATCAACGATCGTTTAACCCGGGCAGCGGGATCAATATAATGGGGAGGCTGGTTGGGGTTGACCGTATAAATGGGCCAGGATCGATCATTCAAATCCAACTCGGGATGGTCCTGCAGCAAGTCCATGTTGGCTTCCCAAAAGCTTTCCAGGGTGCCCACATCCTTCCAGTACCCTCGGAAGAGGTAGGCGAACATGCGGCAGCCGGCCTGGAGCATCTGGGGAATGACATTTTTCCCAAAGTCATTACTGGAAGAGGGATTGGCCTGGTCCATGTGCAGGTGGTCTTGCAAGGTTTCCCGGTCAAACATATAAATCCCCATGGAAGCCAGGTTATTTCGTGGTTTTTCAGGCTTCTCCTCAAACTCCTCGATGCGACCGTCCTCCGCCGCGTTCATAATACCAAAGCGGCTGGCTTCCGTCCAGGGCACCTCGATCACGGCAATGGTCACATCCGCCTGCTTGTCCTGGTGGTATTTCAGCATGCGGGAATAATCCATTTTGTAAATGTGGTCCCCGGAAATGACCAGCACGTAGCGAGGGTCATAGCGTTCAATGAAAAACAAATTTTGAAAAATCGCATCGGCCGTTCCCTTGTACCATTCCCCACCTTTCTTATCAACAAAGGGAGGCAAAACGGTAACCCCCCCGTCTTTCCGATCCAGGTCCCAGTGAATCCCGATCCCGATATGGGAGTTTAAAATCAGGGGTTGGTACTGGGTCAACACCCCCACGGTGAGGATACCCGAGTTGGTACAGTTGCTCAACGTGAAGTCGATCACACGGTATTTACCACCAAAGGGGACAGCCGGCTTGGCCAACTCCCGGGTTAACATGCCCAGCCTTCGGCCCTCACCTCCGGCTAGGAGCATGGCCACGCAGTCTCTTGCCTGGTTCACGATGATCCCTCCTCGCTCACTTCTTCCTTTTTTCCCAGTTTAGGACGATGGCCGCCAGGGGGGGAACAACCAGCTGTAAGCTCCAATCTTGATTATGCCAGCGGACCTGCTCCGCCGCCAGGACTCCAGGGTTCCCCTGTCCCGAACCACCGAACTTCTCCGCGTCACTGTTGAAAATTTCCCGGTATGTCCCCGGGCCGGGAACCCCGACACGGTAGTCCCGGTGCACGGCCGGGGTAAAGTTGCAGAGCACCCCCCGGCAATCCCTTTCCTGGCGGCCCTTGCGCATGAAAGTGATGATGCTCTGGCTGTAGTCATGGGGATCTACCCACTGGAAGCCTGCAGCATGGTGATCCAGTTCCCAAAAAGGTTTTTGCTCCTGGTAAAAAGCATGCAGCTCCCGGGCAAAGCACTGCAGCCGCCCATGCAGATCACATTCCAACAGGTTCCAATCCAGTTGGTTTTCGTGGTTCCACTCGGCAAACTGACCTAATTCCCCTCCCATGAAAACAAGTTTTTTCCCGGGATGGGCCATCATATAGGCGAACAGCAGGCGCAGGTTGGCAAATTTTTGCAAGTAATCCCCCGGCATCTTGCCCAGCAAGGATTTTTTGCAGTGCACAACCTCATCGTGGGAGAGGGGAAGCACAAAATTCTCTGTAAAGGCATACCAAAAAGAAAACGTCAACAGGTTGTGGTGCCATTTTCGGTGCACCGGATCGATCTCCATGTATTGGAGAATATCGTTCATCCAACCCATGTTCCATTTAAAATTGAACCCCAGGCCTCCCAGGTAGGTCGGAGCGCTCACCTGGGGCCACTGGGTAGACTCTTCGGCGATCATGAGGGCACCCGGGTAATGGCGGAAAACTTGTTCATTCAGCGTTTTGATAAACGATACCGCCTCCAGGTTCTCCCGGCCGCCGAAGCGATTGGGTGTCCATTGACCGGCTTCCCGCCCAAAGTCCAGGTAAAGCATGCTGGCAACGGCATCCACCCGCAGACCATCGATGTGGTAAACATCCATCCAAAAGAGCGCGTTGGAAATTAGAAAACTTTGCACTTCAGGTTTGCCCAGGTCGAAGGCTTGTGTATCCCACTGGGCACTTTCAGCCCTTTGACCATCAGCGGGTTCAAACAGTGGTGACCCATCGAAATACCTTAACCCGTGAGCGTCTTTGCAGAAATGCCCCGGCACCCAGTCCATGATCACACCAAGGCCCTCGTGGTGACAGCGGTCTACAAAATACATAAAATCCTCGGGTTTTCCGTAACGGCTGGTAACCGCATAGTACCCCGTTGCCTGGTATCCCCAGGAGCCGTCATAAGGATGTTCAGCCAGGGGCAGCAGTTCCAGGTGGGTGTATCCCATCTCAACAGCATAGTCGACCAGTTCATGAGCCAACTCCCGGTAAGTCAAAAAGTCCCCGGAATGCTTTCTTCTCCAGGAACCCAGGTGAACTTCGTAAATCAGCATCGGCTGGTAGTAGGGACTGGAAGCAGCCCGTTTTGCCATCCAGGCCTGGTCCCTCCACTGGTATGCTTTCAGGGAAGCGATGCGCGATGCCGAAGCGGGCCTAACTTCTGCTTCAAAGGCGTAAGGATCCGCTTTTTGTAAGATATCTCCAGTTGCTGTAAAAATCTCGTATTTATAGGCCTGTCCCTGCTCTGCCTCGGGAACAAAAAGGGACCAGATCCCCGTTCTTTTCCCCTTTTCCATGAGGTGTTTACGGCCCTGCCAGCCGTTAAAATCGCCGATTACCCTCACTTCACGAGCCGCGGGCGCCCACACCGAAAAACGTACCCCGGCCAAATCATTCTCCCCCCGGAGATGGGCTCCGAGAACCTTGTAGCTCTCGAACAACGTCCCTTCATGAAATAAATACAAATTATAATCGTCCGGGCCAGCAGACTCCATGATGAACAATCCCTATGTCAAGATTTGTTATAACAATTGTGGCAAAAAAGGCGGTTCTCCGCCGCGCAAAGACAATTTAGATCGGTGTTATCTGCTCTATTTTAAATATTCTGGATAGAACCATGTAATCCTGCAGCGCGAAAAAATAATCAACGTCCGGCGCAAAGACCTGGCCGGCAGCAAACACTGGGTTGCCGGGCGCCCGGTCATAAGAACCCGGTGATCCAGCTTGCCCGGGAAATCATCTCCAAGAAAAATGCCGGCTGAAAGAACCCCGGAGGGGCTGCCAGTTCCGGGGCAAATCTCTCCACTACCCCCCGGATACCGGGGGCAAAACTGCCACCTGGTCTCCATCTTTCAAGAGCAGGTCCTTGCCGGCAATCCTGCTGTTTACGACCAGCGTGCATTCTTCGCCGGGGGGAATTCCCAGGACAGCGAGCAAATCCTTCGCCGTGTGACCTGCTTTCAGGGATACCGGGCCTTGCCCGTTGTCCATACCGGGCGTTGCGTACTTACGCAAGTTCAAGTAGAGTTTTACCTGCACAGTTTTCATGGTACAGGCTCACTTTCTGCTGGAGCAGTTTTCCCCTCTCCAGGATTTTGAAAACATTCGCGAGACAATCCAGGCAACGTTGGGTATCCACTGTAGGTGTTACCGGTTGGGGAGACCCAGTTGCTCCAGCCGTTCTGCCGTGGGGATTCCTTCCGGGGACCAGCCCCGCAGCCGGTAGTACTCCCAGAGCATTTTACCGAGATGAGGCAGGCTACCTCCCGCAGCTCCCTCTACCCGATCGTGAACCAACAGGCGGGGTGGAAGCATGTCATCCTTTCTGCTGATTCCCAGCCCGGTGTTGATCAACCTCTTCAAATTAAAGATGCGCTCCCCCGCGGTCAACAATTCCGGGGCGTCCATGGCCCAGCCGGTACAGGCCTTGACCCAATCGCTTACCTCCCCCGGGGTAACGTGGCCCCGGATCAGAAACTTACAGAGCCCCAGGGCATTAAAGGTACCCATGTAATCCTGCATGGTCTTGGCCAGCAACGGCTTCCCCTGGAACCCGTGGGGGTCGTATTCCGGTTCCAATCCCATCAGTTCCGGGGGAAAAGCCCGGTTTTCACTGAAGTACGTGAGCCCTTCCAGGTGACAGGCACCGCGGTTTCCGGTCGCGTAAACCAGGGCCATGCTGGTAAAAGCCCGGGGATCATGGAAGGCATATTCCAGCCCCTTGGTCTCCACGGCGAATTCTGCTGCCGGAGGGCCAAAGTGGGCAGCCGCCCGGCGAACACCCTGGGAGAGTATTTCTCCAATTCCTTCCCGGTTTCCGATCTGCTCGACCAATACCAAGATGGCCTCGCCATTACCCCAGTTCAGTTCAAGGCCACCCGCATCCTCTGCCCTGATCAGCCCATGTTCATAAAGCTCCATGGCAAACGCGATCACCGAGGCCGTTGACATGGTATCCAGCCCCAACCGGTTGCAGAGATCATTGGCTGAAACTATGGTATGGAGATCGTCATTGAGGAGGTGCGCACCAAAACCGGCAGCCGTCTCGTACTCAGGCCCGTGGGCTTCCGTCCCGGCATAAGGCCCTTTTGTCACCTGCACCTCTTTTCCACAACGGATGGGACAGCGGTAGCAGGCGTAATGACCTACACCAACGTTTTCCATGATGGCCTGCCCGGATGTCCTGGCCGCCCCTTCCGTCCAGGATCCTCCTGTCCAGTTGCGGATAGGGAGGTCGCCCAATTTTTCCACCACCGGCACGCCACCAGCCGTGCCGTAATCGGTTAAACCCCTGGTCTTCTCGCGAATGCGGGGCACGGCCTCCCGGCGTGCCCGGGCAAGGGCGTCCGGGTCGTAAGGTTTTGGGGTTTTCTTCCCTTTAGATACCGCAATGGCTTTTAACCTCTTGGAGCCCATCACGGCGCCCATGCCACCACGACCTGCAGCCCGGGCATCATGGCCATCAATGATAATTCCCGCGATGAGAACCTGTCTTTCACCGGCAGGGCCAATGGCTGCAACTCTAAGGTTTTCATCCTCTACCTCTTCCCCAATGGCTTCCTGAGTAGCATAGACATCCTTGCCCCAGAGGTAGCCGGCCTCCCGAAGCTCCACTTTGTCTTCACAGAGATAAAGGTAAACCGGCTCGGCGGAACACCCGGAGATAATCATGCCGTCAAACCCACAGCTTCGTAATGCCGAGGGCCAGCGCCCTCCCACGGTAGACTCCGACCAGATGCCCGTGGCCGGAGAACGGCCGCAAAAAGAAGCTTTACAAGCAGTAGGAACATTAACCCCGGTGAGCAGTCCGGTCATGACAAACAGGGGCGCTTCGGGGGCCAGGGGGCTGCACTGCATTTTCCCGGTGTCGTAAAACCATTTTGCTGCCACGCCGCTTCCACCTAAAAATGCCCGGTAGTCTGCTTCGGGGATGGTAATTTCCCGGGCTTTGCCGGCAGTAAGGTCGATATCGAGTACTTTGCCCCGCAAGGAAAACGTCATTTTCTACACCTCTATTCCATCATTTTTGCTTTTCCGCGTCTAGTAGGCATCTGCATAAAGCTGGATGATTTCTTCTTCGGTGGCAAGCCGGGGATTATTTCCCGGGCTGCCGCTGGCGATGGCATCGCGGGCCATTTTTGCTGCCATCTTGTCCAGTTCGGCCCGGCCTACCCCGGCATTTTTCAACCCCAGCATGTTGAAATCGCTGCACAGTCGCTCCAGGAAGGTTACGGCTTTTTCTGCGGCCTCCAGGCGAGAGAGCCCCTGGACCGGTTCACCCATGGCTTCTGCCAGGTGGGCAAAACGCTCGATGGCCCCGGGCAGCGTAAAACGGCAGACTGCGGGAAGCAGGACGGCATTGGAAATTCCATGGGGCACATTAAAGCAGGCGCCGATGGGACGTGACATGCCATGGACCAGGGCCACAGAAGAATTGCTGAAGGCCA
>PWWY01000023.1 GCA_003561325.1 Syntrophomonadaceae bacterium
ACCTGGAAAAGCTAAGAAACATCAGTAAAGCTATGCGTAAGGGGGCCAAAAGATTTTAAAGGAAAAAAGGGTTTTTAGAATGATTTAAAGAATAATAATCTAGGTTCTCATACATGACCATTAGGGTTGTCACTTAGCAGCCTGGCAGAACGAAATACGGTTTTGAGGAGTCTGGATGCAGATGGTGGAGCTGAACAAAAGTCAAGAAAAGTCCCCGGTCTCGATTAACGAGCCCTGGTGTAAAAATTGTGAAATCTGTGTAGAGTTTTGCCCCAAGCATGTATTTGAAATGATTAACGGACGGGCCGTGGTGGTAAGGCCAGAGGCTTGCAATCTCTGCGGTGTATGCCAGCTCCGCTGCCCGGATTTTGCCATAAACCTGGAGGATCGAGAAGATGACTAGCGAGCGACGCTTGATGCAGGGCAATGAAGCCTGCGCCGAAGGCGCCTTAAAAGCCGGGCTGCAGTTTTTTGCCGGCTATCCTATTACCCCATCCACGGAAATTGCCGAAATATTATCGAGAAGGCTGCCGGAACAGGGCGGCAAGTTCATTCAAATGGAGGACGAAATCGCCTCCATGGCTGCCGTGATCGGTGCCTCGTTGACCGGGGCAAAATCGTTAACGGCCACCAGCGGACCCGGATTCAGCTTAAAGCAGGAAAACCTGGGTTTTGCCATCATGACCGAAGTGCCCTGTGTCATCGTCAACGTGCAGCGCCTGGGACCCAGTACCGGCGGTCCGACCCTCACAGCCCAGGGGGATGTCCTGCAGGCCAGGTGGGGAACCCACGGGGAACATACCATTATCGCCCTTTGCCCGGCTTCCGTGGAAGAAACGTACTACCTGACGATCATGGCGTTCAATTATGCCGAACGGTTTCGCACCCCCGTGATCCTGTTAATGGATGAAACCATCGGCCACCTGAGGGAGAGCGTCCAGCTAGACAAGTACGACAAAATGAAAATTTTCAGCAGGCCCCGTCCCTGGGAAACCCCGGATAAGTACCTGCCTTACGCCGCAGAAGATGATGCACCCCCTCCCATGGCGGTTTTCGGTGAAGGCTATCGCTATCATGTCACGGGCCTGGTCCACGATGAGAGCGGTTTTCCCTGCACAGGAAATCACGCGGCCATTGACAGGCTGCTCAGAAGGTTAAACAACAAGATCATGGCCCACCAGGATGAAATCACCCTCTATAAAGATACCATGACAGAGGACGCCGAGCACCTGCTGATTGCCTTTGGGGCCTCGGCGCGCTCGGCGGCCAGCGCGGTGAAAATCGCGCGCAGGGAGGGCATCCGCGCGGGACTGCTGCAGGTGCAGACCCTCTGGCCTTTTCCCGAAAAATTGATCCGTCAAAAAACCCTGGGGAAACGCTCCGTGCTGGTCCCGGAGATGAACCTGGGGCAGTATGCCCGGGAGATCAAAAAAGTGGTCAGCGATAAAACCATGGTTGTCACCTTATCGCAGATCGACGGGCGCCTTTTCCATCCGAACAAAATCGTGGCCTATTTCAGGGGTGAAGAAAGACATGCCGAAATCCTTTAATGTCAATAAATATTTACGCATGGATAAAATGCCTCACATCTGGTGCCCCGGATGCGGTAACGGCATGGTGATGAGCGCATTTTTGCGTGCCGTTGATTCCCTGCAGCTGGATCCCAACCGGCTCGTCGTTGTCAGCGGCATTGGATGTTCTTCCAGGATCAGCGGGTATCTTGACTTTAACACCCTGCACACCACCCACGGACGTCCCCTGGCCTTTGCCACGGGGATTAAGCTGGCTGAACCCACCCTGGAAGTCGTGGTTATTACCGGCGACGGTGATGCCACCGCCATCGGGGGGAATCATTTCTTGCATTCCTGCCGGAGAAATATCAACATCACCCTGATCGTGATTAACAACTATATCTACGGGATGACCGGCGGCCAGTACTCCCCGCTCACCCACAAGGGAGATTTTGCCACCACGGCCCCATACGGCAATGTCGAGCCCGAACTGGATATGTGCAAAGTGGCGGAGAGTGCGGGAGCTACCTACGTGGCCCGGGCCATAACCTACAAGCCCGTTTCCATGGAAGACTTGATCATCAAGGCCCTGGAGAACAAGGGGTTTTCCCTGGTGGAGATCTTGTCCCAGTGCCCGATATATTACGGTCGCTTGAACAAGAAAGGCGGCGCCGTGGAGATGTTGAAGTGGCAGAAGGAAAACACCGTCTCGATGAAAGCGGCGGCCCAGATGGCGCCCAGCGCCCTGAAAGATAAAATCATCACAGGTGTGCTGTCTTCGCGCTACAGGCCGGAGTATACCGAGGAATATGAGAGCGTGATTCAAAAGGTCCAGGAGAGTGTGCGATGATGAAAGATCCGAGGCAGTGGCAGATCAGGCTCAGCGGCTCGGGGGGGCAGGGCTTGATTCTCGCCGGGATCATCCTGGCGGAAGCCGGAAACCTGGAAAACAAGTACGTGGTGCAGACGCAGAGTTACGGCCCCGAAGCCAGGGGCGGTGCCATCCGCGCGGAAGTGATCATCAGCGATATGCCCATAGATTACCTGGAAGTGGAAACAGCCGATATCTTCCTGGCTTTAACCACGGAGGCCTACGCCAAGTATTGTTACAACGTCGCATCCGGCGGGCTTGTGATCATTGATGAAAACGTTAAGACCAAGCTGCAGCGGACCCGGGTGAATCGCTTTCCTATTATTGCCACGGCCAGGGACAGCCTGGGCCGGGAGATTGTCGCCAACATCGTCGCCCTGGGGGTGCTGGTCTCCCTGAGCGAGATCCTGCACTATGATACCGTTTTGGCAGCCCTGAAAAAGAGAGTGCCGCCACATACCATGGAGTTAAACGCTCGCGCGTTTGAAAAAGGTTGGGATCTAGGCAAGGAACGCTTAGCCGTAAAGGAGGTGGAAAAAATATAGCGAGAGATATACAACGTAGGAGGTTCAGCAATGAATGAACTCAGATTTGGTTTAGAAGTACTCACGATTGGGTTTAGCGTTGTCATTGTCACCCTGTTTTTGCTCGCATTAATCCTCGTTTGTTTTAGCAAGTTTCTTACGCCACGCCAAAAAAATATTATAGAAACAGATCTTCAGCAGCGGCAAACAGCTGCCGATGAAAAGCAGGGCAGCGCGGGCGTAGGCAATACCACGGTTGCTTTGGCGAAGGATCAAGAAGAACAGGAAGAAGAACAAGAAGAAGACACGGCCGTTGAAGGAGAAACCCTGGTTCAACCTGAACTGGTTGCCGCAATTGCGGGAGCCATGTACCTGGAAGAAACAAAGCAGGCCAGGCCGGAAGTGATCGCTGCAATAGCCGGAGCTGTGCATTACGTCCTGGACGTGCCCGGTTCTCTTGAAGATGACAGGGCGGGGTTGCAACCCGCGGATAATTTATGGGCACAATACGGGAGAACTCGACTCATGCAATTAAGGCAGGAATTCGTTTTACTTAGAAGGGGGATGTTAAGATGAGGAAATTGCGTGTTTTTGTCAATGGTCAACCTTTTGAAGTCGTTGTCGAAGAACTCGGTGGTCAGCCGGCTGTTTATGCGGCCCCGCAGTATGCGCCGCCTGTCAGCCCACCGGCCCCGCCCAAACCACCGACCCAGCAGGCCCCTGCAGCCCCGCCGGCCCCTCCCCGGGCTCAGCCGACCCAGCCTGCACCCAAAGAAGCTCCAAAAGAAAAACCCAAGCCCAAGCCGGAAGTCAAGGTAGAAGGCGGCGTCCCCGTGACAGCGCCTATGCCGGGCTCCGTTATTGATGTGAAGGTCAAGGTAGGGAACAAGGTCAACGAAGGCGACCTCTTGTTGATCCTGGAAGCGATGAAGATGGAAAACGAAGTGACCGCTCCTTCCCCGGGTGCGATTAAATCAATCCACGTAGAAAAAGGTTCTACAGTGAACACAGGTGATCTGATCCTGGTCATTGAATAAGCCGGGGAGGGTTGATACATGGTAGAAAGACTCGTTGAATTTATCCTGACCACCGGGTTTGCCCACATCACCTTCCAGGACCTCGCGATGATTGTCGTCGCGCTGTTGCTGCTCTACCTGGGGATTGTTAAAAAATACGAGCCGCTGCTGCTGGTGCCCATTAGTTTCGGCATGCTGCTGGTTAACCTGCCCCTCGGCGGGATCATGGACCCGCCCCAGGACGGCCAACTGGGAGGATTGCTCTACTATTTGTACCAGGGCATCGAACTGGGGATCTATCCCCCCCTGATCTTCCTGGGGGTTGGGGCCCTGACGGATTTTGGCCCCCTGATTTCCAACCCCATGACCTTGCTCCTCGGGGCGGCAGCCCAGTTTGGAATTTTTACGACCTTTTTGGGTGCTATCCTGTTTTTCGGCTTTTCACCCCACCAGGCAGGTGCTATTGGCATCATCGGGGGGGCCGACGGGCCGACGGCCATCTACCTGGCTTCCCGCATGGCCCCGGAACTCCTGGGAGCCATCGCTGTTGCTGCTTATTCCTACATGGCCCTGGTTCCCGTGATCCAGCCGCCGATCATGAAAGCGCTGACGACGAAAAAGGAACGAATGATCATTATGCAGCAGCTGCGCCCGGTGTCCAGGCGGGAGCGGATTCTTTTTCCCATCGTTGTGATTATTTTAACAGGTCTGCTGCTGCCTGCGGCGATTCCCCTGCTGGGAATGCTTATGTTTGGCAACCTGCTGCGGGAATGCGGCGTGACCGAACGCTTGAACAAGGCAGCGCAAAACGAGCTGAACAACATCGTGGTTATTTTCCTGGGGATCACCGTGGGGGCCAATGCGAGTGCTGCCTATTTCTTGCAAAGCCAAACCATTATGATTATTCTCCTGGGTTTGTTTGCCTTTGCCGTGGGTACCGCGGCGGGCGTGCTCATGGGCAGGATCATGTGCAAGCTTTCGGGTGGAAAGGTGAATCCGCTGATTGGTTCGGCGGGCGTCTCCGCCGTTCCCATGGCCGCCCGGGTCTCCCAGATGGTCGGCAAGCAGGAGAACCCGAACAATTACCTCCTGATGCATGCCATGGGGCCCAACGTGGCGGGCGTGATCGGCTCTGCTGTTGCCGCGGGCATCTTTCTCTCCTTGCTCGGTTAACCGGCTGTGCCCGAATGAGAATCGCTATAATCTAGCCAGGGGCTGTGCCAAACGTTCAACCTGGACGTTGGTTCGGCCCCTTTTTTGCCAGGTTAACGCAACTGCTCAGCCTGGTGGTATGCTGATAGAAGAAGGTGATGCAGTGGTAAAAGAAGTCGAATCCATGAGAGCGAAGGCGATTATCGGCATCCGCTCTGCCTCTTCCCAGGTGGCCGCAGGCATGGCGGAAATCCTTGTCTTTGGAACTGCGGTAAAAATTTCAGATGCAGGATTTTACACGGTAAAACAGAAATAGTAGTAAGCAGGGTTCAATGAGGAAAACGATCTCCGCCGTGACCCACGTGCCGCGGGGTGGAAAAGGAGGGAGAGCATGGAGTACACGGAACAGGTGAACGAGATCGCCCAAACCATCAAGAAGAGCAAAAATTTCTTTGTATTGACCGGGGCCGGCATCAGCACGGAAAGCGGCATCCCCGATTTTCGCAGTCCGGGTACCGGCATCTGGGAAAAGGCCGACCCCATCAAAACCTCTTCCGCGCAGGTGCTGAAGCGCAACCCCAAATTGTTTTTTGAGGTGGGTTTCGCCCGGTTTGCCAGCTTGAAACAGGCCCAACCCAACCCCGGGCATTTTGCCCTGGCCCAGATGGAAGAACGGGGCTTTTTAAAGGGCCTGATCACGCAGAACATCGACGGCCTGCATGTAAAGGCCGGCTCTAAAAATGTCTGGGAAGTGCACGGCCACCTGCGCACCTGCCACTGCATGGGTTGCAAGAAGCCGTATGAATTCGAGGAAATGACCACCCGGCTGGAAAAAAACCAGAACCCGCCCCGCTGCGCGGACTGCCACCAGGTCCTGCGCCCGGACGTGGTGCTTTTCGGAGATGCCATGACCGAGACCTTTTTTGCCGCGGAAGGCCGCTTGAGGCAGGGGTGTGATTTCCTGCTGGTGGTGGGCAGCAGCCTGGTGGTTTATCCCGTGGCCGGCCTGCCCGGCCTGGCCGATGCCCTGTCGATCATCAATTTGCAGCCGACGAGTTATG
>PWWY01000170.1 GCA_003561325.1 Syntrophomonadaceae bacterium
GAGCCCTTGCATAATTCGTAATATATATTATAATAGAAGGAATTATTGATTACAATAACGAAAGGATGGAATGTGTTGATTAAGTTAACGGAAATGGCGGCAGAGCAGCTGAAAAAAGTGCTCGCACAACAGGAAAAAGAGGATGTATACGTCAGAGTCTTTGTCAGCGGGATGGGTTGAGGAGGCCCCCAGCTGGGATTGGCTCTGGAAGAGTCAGTGCAAGAAGAAGAGGACCAGGTGGAGCAGCAGAACGGGATTTCCATTGTTTTTGATAAAAATATCACGGATCATGTGAGCAACAAGGTAATTGATTACCAGATGAGTCCCGCGGAAGGATTTATTATAGCCACCGAAGGTCAGGACCCCGGCTGCGGATCCTGCAGCTGTTAACATGCTGGGGGATTGAGAACAATCTCTTCAGTTCATTATCTACTCACGGAATCGGGAGGGAACAACATGCCGGAATTTGGATCACCCTTTTCAGGACTGGCGGCAGATCGGAAACTTACCGACGAGGAGTTAATTCGTGCTATTCGGTTTATGGTTGCCGCGGAATACGAAGCCATTCAACTCTACATGCAGTTGGCTGAGTCCACGGACAATGAGCTGGCTATCGAGGTTTTGAAAGATATTGCCGATGAGGAACGCGTCCATGCCGGTGAATTCTTAAGGCTGCTGGAGGAACTGGCCCCGGATGAAAAAGGGTTTTATCGTGAAGGGGAAGAAGAGGTTGAAGAGCTCATTGAAAAATTGAGGAGTAAATAAGGCACCCTAACGGCTGCAGCGGGTTAACAGCATGCAAATTTAGGCCAGAGCTTTTCTGCCGCAGGCCATCGTAAATAAAGCGTAGATGGAAACGGCTTTTGATGGGGTTGTTAAAAATTGAAGCAATGAAGAAACGCAGCACCTTCTCTTCATTGCTTTTTACTTTTTCCCGGCACCCCTTGACAGGAAAAAGCCGGAGGCGTATAATTAATATAACTACATTGGTTATATATCATGAATCCTAAACAGGGGGAGGCGTGAATCATGAAAGAAGAAAAAACTGTTCTTGCCGCGTTGGAAGTGGGTAAAACATATACCGCCAAGCAGTTGAATGATTTTATTGCCCACGATAAAGTCGGCTCGGCCTTTTTCTGCCAGGGAAGCTTGCTTCGTGAAAGCAAGGAGGAAATGGAGTTTACCGTGGAGCAAATTTTGGAGGGTTACTTGAATAAGCGCTTTAACGATTACATGGCGGTTCCCCACAGCAAACAAAAATTATACATCATTGCGCCAAAAAAGAAAGCATGAGCCGCTTGTCCATCAGCCTGTCAAGAAGAAAACCACGAGCAAACCCAGGATCAATCCGCCGATGGCCACGTGGTTGTTCAACCGGTGTGATTGGGGGATCAATTCATCATTGACGATATAGACCATGGCACCGGCTGCGAAAGCCAGGCCGCCTGCGATGAAGACCGGAGAGATGTTGAAGAATATCATCCCCAAGGCCGCTCCCACGGGGGCCATCAGGCCGGCAATCAAGGTTAAAAAGAGCACATTGGCCATACTGAGCCCCCCGGCTCTTAAGGGTCCGGCCAAGGCAATTCCTTCGGGAATGTTATGCAAACCTATGGCCACGGCAATATACAGTCCCAGTTCCGGGCTGGCTTCCAGGCCTGCCCCGATGGCCAGGCCTTCGGGCAGGTTGTGCAGCGAAATCCCCAAAAAAATCAAGTATCCTACCCGTAAGAGCTTTTTATTCATTTCCGGATCCTGGGAAGCTGTCTGATAACCGGGGTCACCGGGGTCAAGTTGCTGGTTATTGGAAACATGGGCATGCGGAATGAGCATGTCCAGGGCATACATGATGCCGGCGCCCAGCAAAAAGCCGATTAAAACAGATGCCATGGATCCGTGCTCCAGCGCCTCCGGCATGAGATCGAACAGCGCGATGGCCAGCATGACTCCACCGGCAAATCCCAACATGCCGGAGAGGAAATTCCGGCCCGGCATCCCCAAAAACATCACGACCAGCGCACCGAGAACGGTGGAAATGCCGGCCAGAAAACTGTACACTAAGCTCTCCATGAATGAATTTCACCTCAACGAATTGATCCAACTTTAAATTAATTCGCTTGGGATCGGTTTATCCCTGCAAGGCAGTACGAGAGTCATGTAATTTAACGCCTCAAAGCAAATGTAGATCAATCGATCGAATTGGTGTATAATTGAAACAGGAGTGCTGCGCACGATCCATGTTTCACGCTGGCATTCACACATCCAAGGTGATACTAAGGCTGCTATGAAAAGGCGCTTTTTTTTAGGAGAGCCCCGAACCCGGAAAAAGCGAGCAGTAAAAGAGCCCAGACACGCTGCATAAGTTTGGGATTGCAACGAGACTGCCGGCAAATATGCTGGAAAGGTGGATTAAAATGAAAAGAGGATGTTACAGGGGACAGTTAAAAGATGGCAAACCTCATGGTCAGGGAACAATGGTTAATCCGGACGGATATAAGTATGACGGGGAATGGAATTTTGATATGAAGCACGGTCAGGGAAAAATGACTTATCCCAATGGAGCAACGTATGTAGGGGAATGGAGAGAGAACAGGAGACACGGGCTGGGAACCTATACGTGGCCTAACGGAGCGGAGTACGAGGGTGAGTTTAAAGACGGAAAGAGGGAAGGCCAGGGAAAATATTCGATGACCGGCGGAGCAGAATATGTTGGTAACTGGAAGGATGGCAACCCTCACGGCCACGGAAGAGCGATTCTTCCCGATGGGCGAATTAAGGATGGGGAATGGAAAGTTGGCAAGTTGCTCAGATAAAAGGAGCAGGAGCAGCGTTTTAACTGAAATAACCCGGAATTGTGCACGTAACCACTTCTCCACATGTCCCAAAATGTCGGAAAATCATTTAGCCGTTTCGCGGTGCATGATTGAGACTGTTGACCGAAACGATGAGCATCTTTTGTGTCCCGTATAGATGGTAGCCCTTAGACCTGTGGAAGATGCGTATTTGAGCTAAACACATCAAAAAGCAAGCGCTGTAAAAGCTTGTTTATGGTAAACTATGATGCTGTCTTTGGGAAGCTTTATCGTTGTTGTCCGGGACGAATATACGCTTTCCCCGGGCTTTCGTCATTTTTATACCATTTTTGCGATAAATTGAAGGAATTTTGAGACATTTTGTTGAAAAGTATTCTAGCGGGCAGACGGGCAGATTTTTATGTTGAGATGAAGGAGGCAAATGGTGATGGAAGATGAAAGAGAAGTAGGTAAAGTGACACATTTTTTTACCAGGGCGTCGGTTGCCGCGATTATGCTTACTGCTCCGGTAGCTGTTGGAGACACTCTTGTTTTCAGGGGTGCGACAACGGATTTTGAACAAGCGATCGGCTCCATGCAGATCGATAGACAGAATATCGAGCAGGCCGAAGCGGGTAAGGAAATTGGGGTTAAAGTTCAGGATCGAGTTCGCCAGGGTGATACGGTATATAAAAAATAAGTCTGTGATTTAGGGCATTTCACACGTAAGGCATATCCCACTCTTTCCCCGGTGGTTCGCCCGCCTTTGGGAAAAAGTGAAAGATGTGCCTTTTCATGTGGCAAGCCGTGTTCATCAACGGGATGCGAAGTGATGGTTCCCGGGGCTGCCGGGCAGTGGTTAGGTTGGCTCCCCGGAAGGGAATTATGTTACCTGGCGATCAAGCTTGCTCAGGAATGAAGTCTTTTCCCCGCTTACCCTCGACTCGCTGGATTTGCGACAAAATTTGTTTTGGTGCCCGGGGTTTCTGGCCGCCTCAAAACTCCCTCGCTGCGCTCGCTCAAACAGTTTGAGGCGGCTTTGCTGAAACCCCTGCGCACCTTCTCATCAAAGCAAATCCTATGTTCGTCGAGGGCAAGCGGGAAAAACAGCTGTGCTACCTGACTAAAATTGATCGTCATATTATGTTATACTAAAAGTAGGGCCGCTCATAAAATCCAGTTATTTCATGGCAGAAGGAGGGAAGCGCCGGAGCCTGTGGATACTCCGGCATCTTACATGGTAAAAATACTGGTTCTCTATTACAGTCGTACGGGAAATACCCGGCAGATGGCTGAGCATGTGGCTGAAGGTGTTAAGGAAGCCGGGGCGGAGGTTTCCCTCTGTGAGGTGGAAGACTGCGAGTTGGAAATGCTGGTAAGGCATGACGGTGTTATTGTCGGTTCACCCACGTATTACGGGGTTCTCGCCGGCCCGATCAAAGATTTTTTTGACCGCAGCATCAAATATCACGGCCAGCTCGAAGGTAAAGTAGGAGGCGCTTTTTCCTCGTCCGGGATTCCCGGGGGAGGCTGTGAAACAACGGTGCTCAGCCTGCTGCAAATGCTCCTGGTTCACGGTATGATCGTCAAGGGGTTTAGCAGGAGTGGACATTACGGTCCCGTCGCCTTTGGGGCGCCCGACGAACGCGCTTGCAAGGAGTGTGGGCAGCTGGGCAGAGCAGTTGCCGAACTTGCCCGGAAACTGTTCGCAGCGGGGTGAACCTTGGGAAGAACGCCCCTGCTCCTTTAGGGACCAATCCTGTAAGAGCTGTCCTGTCCGGGCGAGCAGGGATTGGATTTAGAAGGCTTTCCTGGAGACTTCAGGTTCCTTCCAGGATGCACTTGACAAAGGTGATGCCTATGCCTGACTGGGTCCATGCCATTTTCATGCTGGTGATCTGGATCGCGCTGGTCTATCTTTTTATGGTTTTTTCCCAGGGTTTCCTGGGCATTATCCTGGGGGTATCTGCAGGATACCTGATCGCGGGGCAGATCGTGCAGCGCATTCCCGGCTTTTGGGGAGATCAGGAGATCCAAAACCGCGGCGATAAAAGGCGGTAAAAAAGACGAGGATGCCCGCTGCCGGCAGGAATGGCAAAGCCGTGACCCTGGCAGGACCGGCAGGGAGGAGGAAAGAAAGGTGAACCCCCAAGACCGCAAGCGCCAGCAGCGCATTGCCCGGCGCAAGGAAAAGGTTCAGCGAATGATCCGCCAGCAGGAAGCGCGCCTGGCCGCCCTGGATGCTGCAACCTTTCTGCGCCAACAGGATTATATCCAGGCCACGAGCCTGGTACGGAAAAAGCTGTATTCCCTGGAACAGGAATTAGCCGCCCTGGAAGCAGGTCGCCTGCCCGGGCCAGGGGCTTAATTTTAGGTAGGCCAGGAAAAGGTGAGATCGATGTGAAGGAGGAAAGGTGATGGGCATTTTACGGATCGATGAAACAACGTGTCGGCGAGACGGGGTTTGCGCCGCCATTTGCCCCGGGCGCCTGATTGAACAAAAAGAAGCGAAAGATATTCCAAGGCATATTCCCGGTGCATTGACTCTCTGCATCGACTGCTTTCACTGTGTTGCGGCCTGCCCCCATGGCGCACTGGCGATCGGAGCGGTCGATGCAGCTGCCTGTAAAATATTCAACCCGGAATTGTCCCTGTCCCCGGCAGCGGCTGAACAATTCCTGCGCTCCCGGCGTTCTATCCGCGCGTACAAAGATACCCTGCTGGAAAAAGAGACGATCACGGAATTAATCCAACTGGCCAGCCACGCACCGGCAGGGCACAACAACCGCGATTTACGCTGGACCGTGATTTACCGCCCGGCCGAAGTGCAGCGCCTCTCCGGATTGGTCGTTGATTGGGCCAGGGAGATGCTCACCCGGCAGCCGGAAATGGCCAAAACCTATCGTATGGACCGCCTGGTCAAGGGATGGGAAGCCGGCCTGGATCCCATCAACCGCAATGCCCCCCACCTGGTGGTTGTTCACGCATCCAAAGACAACATGAGGGCACCTACATCGGCAGCCATTGCCCTGACTTACCTGGAACTGGCGGCCCACGCCCGGGGGATCGGCGCCTGTTGGGCAGGTTACTTCCGCATTGCTGCTGAAACCTGGGAGCCGCTGCAAAAAGCCCTTCCGATCAAAGAAAATGACGCCGTTTACGGCGCCATGATGCTGGGCTA
>PWWY01000110.1 GCA_003561325.1 Syntrophomonadaceae bacterium
CGCTCTAAAAAAACAAGCCATCCCGGCTCAATCTGCCCTTCCACCGGCATCACATGGACCAGGGGAGATCCTGAAAAAGCCCTGGAGGACAGGAACACGGCAAGAATAAAAAACAACAGCAGACAGATCCGCCTGATCAAGCTTGCCCCCCCTTTAAAGAAGTAAAACTTGGAATTTCCAAGTTTTACTCCAGCAATCCTTCAACGACTTTTTTGACCAGGGCTCCTTCTGCTCGACCCTTGACCCTGGGCATCATCTCTTTCATGACTTTGCCAAATTCTTTTTTTGATGCGGCCCCCAGCCGGTCAATCACATCGCGCGCCATTTCCTCGATCTCCTCTGCCGAGAGCTGGGGAGGAAGATAGTAGGTGAGGATGGCTATCTCTTCCTTTAACTCGGCCAGCAGTTCCGGCCGACCGGCTTTTTCGTAGTCGGCCAGGACCTCTTTTCGTCTTTTTATTTCCCGTTGAAGAACCTCTACCACTTCTTCCTGGGTTAACGGCTCTCTTTTTTCAATTTCCGCGTTTTTTAATTCGCTGCGCAAGTAACGAATCACACCGAGTCGCAGTTTAGCTTTGGCCCGCATGGCGGTTTTTTGATCTTCCACCAACTGTTCAAGTATGCTCAAACGCATCGCCTCCAAAAAACCCTTTAAAACTTCCTCTTCTTTCGTGCTGCCTCAGATTTCTTTTTGCGCCGCACACTCGGTTTCTCATAATGCTCCCGCTTGCGAACCTCCGAGAGAATGCCTGTCTTGGCACACTGTTTTTTAAACCTTTTCAGGGCATTATCGAGGCTTTCGTTTTTTCCTACTTTAATTTCCGGCATCAATATCCCTCCCCTCCACCTAAAACCTGGCACCTGCACGTTCATCCTATGATCGTAAATCCTTCATCTCGAGACGCGCATCTTTTGAAAGCGCAAATATGCATACACCCGTTCAACACAGTATTATACCTTTTCAAAAAAACACTGTCAATCAAGGGGAAAACAGGGGCCTTATCTATCATGCGATGAGGAAACTTAGCTGTAGTACGATACCTGTAAGGCTTCACGTTGCCGGCACAGACAATGCTATCTCGTTTGCTTGCAGATCAACTTTTCCGCACCAGGTTGTGCCCAAACTGGCGGCCGCCCAGCAGGGGAAAATGGATATGGTAAACGACCTGCCCGGCATCGGGGCCGCAGTTAGAAATCAGGCGATATCCCTTGGCTGCAACCTCATGCTGCCTGGCAATCTCCTTGACAGCCAACATCAAATGTCCCATCACTTCCAGGTGTTCAGGCTCCACATCATTCAATGACGGGATATGTAAACGAGGGACTATTAATATATGCACCGGTGCAACGGGGTTAATATCATTAAAGGCAATAACGTGTTCGTTTTCGTAAACCACCTGGGCGGGCACTTCGCCCTCAATGATTTTACAAAAAATGCAGTTTTCCAAGAGAAACGCTCCTTTCTCACAATCTGACCTTTATTATAACATCATTCATCTTATTTAGGAATACCAAGCTTTTAAAGATTTATGCGGTTTGCTATAATGTGAAATGAGGCGTTCCCACCGCTATCAGGGCCGCCGCAAAAAGCTTATTAATCAGGAGGCGATCCCATGAACATTTATGACCATGCCCATGCCCTGGCAAAGGCCATCAAAGCATCACCGGATTATAAGAACTTCCGCAAAGCCAAGGAAAACCTGGAGGGCGACAGCAGCGCGAAAGAAATGCTCACGGATTTCAGGAAACAGCAATTTGAGCATCAAAAACAGAAACTCTCCGGCCTGGAAGTTGCCCCGGAACAGGAAGAGCGGCTTAACAGGCTCCTGGAAGTCATTCATTTGAATAAAACGGTTAAAGAATACCTGGAGGCCGAATATCGCTTCAGCGTGATGCTGGCAGATATCCAGAAGATTATCGGTGAAGCCATGGAAGATCTGATGGAGGTGGATCCGCAGGTTGGACAAGAGGAAGGTTAAGAATAAGGCGGAGAAGAAAGGCCCTCGCCGCCCTGGGTGAAACCAGTGATGTTGAGGAGCAAGCTTGTCCCGAAAGCCATTTCTTGTTTCTCCTGCCTTCCTTCAGCAGGAAAGCAGGAGCGCGATTTAACTCAAGATGACCGCCACATCAATTATTTTTCTCCCCGCACACCGAACTCACCAGCACGACTTCCCAGGAGATAACCCGGGTAAGAGGCCTGGATCTGAGCCTGGTAGAGTTCTCCTCTCCTTGCATTCTCGCAGGACAGCTGGACGCGCAGGTAATTGGGCGTTAGCCCTTCCCAGGTTGCCTGCCGTTCCTGCTGCGCCTGGTCTGCTTCCCCTGGCACAGGGCTTTCCAGGAGAACAGGCAGGGTCTTGCCCACGAACCGGTCCTGGTAACGGCGCGAAAGCTCCTCGCCCAGGGCCATCATCTGCCGGCTGCGCTTTTGTTTTTCCGGGTACGGAACCTGCGGGCTCAGCTGTGCCGCCCGGGTTCCCCGGCGGGGGGAATACTTAAAGACATGCAGCCGGCTGAAACCGCATTTCTCCACAAACCGCAGGGTATTCTGAAAGTTGCGCTCATTTTCGCCGGGAAAGCCGACAATGATATCCGAACTAATAGCCAGGTCCTGGATTTCATTCTCCAGGTACTGGACCAGGTACGAAAACTGCATGGTCCTGTACGGGCGCGCCATAGCTTCCAGGATCTGATCATCGCCGCTTTGCAGTGGGATGTGCAGGTGAGGGCAGAACCGTCCATCGGATTTCAGCACATCAACCAGCTGCTCTGATATGTCAGCAGGCTCCAGTGAACTCAAGCGTATCCGCATGATCCCGGCCAGCCCTTTTATTTCTTCCAGGAGGTCGGCCAGGTTCCAGGCTGGCTGCAGGTCTACTCCGTAGAGCCCCAGATGTATTCCAGTTAGGACGACCTCCCGGTATCCCGCATTTGCTATTTCCTGCAGGTAATGAAGCACGCGGGACGGGGGCAGGCTGCGCAGGGGACCCCGGGCCAAGGGCACAATGCAGTAGCTGCAGAAACGGTCACACCCATCCTGGATTTTCAAAAAAGCGCGGGTTCGTCCTTGTTGGGACTGCCAGGGCATTTCTTCAAAGGTCAAGTTCGCGCTGGCAGGTATGATCTCACCGGGAAGACTCTTCCCTGGCTGCCCAGCGGCCAGGGCACGTTTGACCCGCCCCGGGAGACTCATCCGGTCTGCCGTTCCCTGGAGAATGTCCACTTCTTTTAGCGCGGCCAGATCGTCCGGCTTGACCTGGGCATAGCATCCGATCACCGCCACCAGGGCCCGGGGATTTTTTCTTTTCGCACGGCGTATCGCCTGGCGGGACTTGCGATCCGCAAGGTGGGTAACCGTACAGGTGTTGAAGACGTAGACATCGGCTCCGGCATGGAAGTCCACGAGCACAAAACCTTCCTGCCGAAACTGCCCTTTCAAGGCTTCCGTTTCATAGTAGTTCACCTTGCATCCCAAAGTATGAAAAGCCACAGTTGGCCGCAATAAAAACCCTCCTGTACATCTCCGCCCCTGCAGGCGCCCCGGCTAGTCAAATTGTCCCTCCTAACCCATATCTCCCCAATAACCCATGACCACGGCAAGCGCCGCAACGGGAGCTGTTTCCGCGCGCAGAATGCGCGGCCCCAGGGTCACCGGGCAAACCGTGGATATCTCGGCTAATTTTTCCATTTCAGCCAGGGAGATACCGCCCTCAGGTCCTGTAAAAATTGCCACGGCACCAGGGGGATGCTTCCGTCGCTTCAGCACAGATCCCAGGGATGCTGTTTTCTCTTCTTCCCAGGGAACCAGCACCAGCTCCTCGTATGGGAGCAGCAACAACATCTCTTGAAAACCCAGGGGCGAACAAACTTCGGGGATGATGCTGCGGCGGCTTTGCGCCGCAGCTGCACGAGCGATGTTTCGCCAGCGCACCGCTTTTTTTTCCCAGCCATCCGCAGAACGCGCAACAACGGTTCGCTCGGTTAACACGGGGATAATCCGGCTGCCCCCCAGCTCAACAGTTTGGCGAACCACGGCATCTAATTTGTCACCCTTGCTGATACCCACATAGAGGTGGACGCGGATCTGCGGCTCGAAAGAAGCAGCAACGTTTTCCAGCAAGGACACCCTGGCTTGGTCGGATTGCAGGGTCTCCAGGTAACCATAAACAGCTCGACCCTGGCCGTCAGAAAGCACCAGGGTATCGCCCTTCTTTAAGCGCAGCGCTTTTACGTGGTGTAAATTCTCCTGATCCAAATAGACCGGACTCGATTGCAGGGCAGCGGGGGAAACGTAAAACCAGGAGGTCATGATCGTTCTCCTCCATGGCAATAAGATTGCAGTTTCTCATAAATCATTTTCCGCCAAAGGTGCTCTTCATACGGTGAAAGAAGCCTTGTTCCTCCTGGCCGGTGATCTTGCCGCCGCCTGCTTGAGAAAATTCTTCTAAAATTTTCTTTTGCCTGGCGTTTAATTTGCGGGGGACCTCGACCTTGACTTTGATCACCAGGTCGCCCTTGCCAAAACCTCTTAAGTTGGGGATTCCCTGGCCTTTCACGTTGAAGCGGGTCTCGGGCTGCGTCCCGGGAGGGATCCGCAGGCTGGTCTTTCCATCGATAGTGGGCACTTCCAGTTCATTTCCCAGGGCCGCGTCAACAAAGCTGATGGGGACCTCGCAAAGCAGGTTGTTGCCCTGGCGCTGGAACAGTTCGTGGGGAAGAACGTGGAGAAACACGTAAAGGTCCCCGGGAGGCCCCCCCCGGGTCCCCGCTTCCCCTTCACCGGGCACCCGCAGCTTGGAACCGTGATCGACGCCCGGGGGAATCTTAATTTCTATGGTTCTCTCTTGCACGGTTTTACCCTCGCCCCGACAGTCCGGGCACCTGTCTTTAATCACGCGACCTTCGCCCTGACAGCTTTCACAAGCACGGATGCTCACAAATCGGCCGTAAGAAGTGTTGCGCACCACCTGCTGCTGCCCCGAACCTTCGCAGGCATTACAGGTTTCCGCCCCGGACCCTTCTTTCGCCCCGGTACCATCGCAGCGGGAACAATTCTCCGTGCGGTGCAGTTTAACATTGGTCGTCTTTCCGTGCACCACATCTTCCAGACTGATCTCCAGGTCATAGCGAAGATCGGAACCCCGGCGCGGCGCGGAAGAGGAGCGGCGGCGGCTGCCCGTTGAAAAGCCGCCGCCAAAGAATGCATCGAATATATCCTCGACACCCGAGGCAAAATCTCCAAAACCTCCAAAACCACCTCCAGGGCCACCGAAACCCTGGAAGGCCTCTTCTGCATGGCCAAAGCGATCGTAGCGTGCTTTCTTGTTTGGATCAATTAACACGTCATAGGCTTCTTTGATTTCTTTAAATTTCGCTTCCGCGCTTTCATCTTGTGCGTTGGCGTCAGGGTGGTATTCACGGGCCAGCCGACGATATGCCTTTTTAATTTCTTCCGGACTGGCATTGCGGTTTAACCCCAATACCTCGTAAAAATCCCTCTTGGCCATTCTCCTTCAGCCCCTTTGTGACGTAAGCCTGGCGCTTCGTGGTGTTATTTCTCCTCTTCATCATCCACGACTTCGTAGTCGGCGTCAACCACGTCTTCCTGGCCGCCGGGTCCAGCTTCTTGTCCGGCTCCCTGGTCACCGGTTTCTCCGTGCATGGAGCCGCTGCCGGCTGCTTGCTGCTGTTCCCGCTGCACCTGCTCGTAAATTTTTGACGATATCTCGTGCAGTTCGCTGCTAAGCTGATCCGAGGCCGACTTGATTTTTTGCACGTCGTCTCCTGCAATAGCGTCTTTCAACTCCTGGATGCGCTTCTCGATCTGCTCTTTTTTATCGCTTTCCACTTTATCTCCCAGGTCGCGCAGGGTTTTTTCCGTGGAGTAGACCAGGGAATCGGCCTGGTTGCGCGATTCCGCCAGTTCTTTGCGCCTGGCATCTTCGTCTGCAA
>PWWY01000099.1 GCA_003561325.1 Syntrophomonadaceae bacterium
AGTTCGAGCGGGTAATGCCGTGATGGATGAGCCTGCCCAGGTTCCTCTCCCCGATAAAGGTTGCCACCGTGGCAATCCCCGTGATCATCACCACGGTAATACGGATGCCGGCAAAAATAACGGGCCAGGCCATGGGCACCTGGATCTGCCAGAGCAACTGCCAGCTGGAAAGCCCCATTCCCTGGCCGGCCTCCACGACCCGGGGATCCACGGACTTGATGCCCCGGTAAACGTTGCGCACCAGGGGCATCATGGCATACAGCACCAGGGCCAATACAGCGGAACGCCGGCCCAGGCCCAACTGGGGAATGGTCATGAACAAGCCGAAGAGGGAAATGCTGGGAATGCAAAATAGAACGTTTCCCAGACCCAGGACGGCACCGGCCAACATCTCATAACGGCTGATCAAGACTCCCACGGAGAACCACAACACCAGGGAAAGGAGCATCACGGTGAGAACCAGGGTAAAATGGTTAACCGTGTATTCCAGGATGCGTTGATAATAGTTGATGATAAATAGCAGGACGCTCATTTTTGCCCTCTCTTCGAGACTGTACTTCGTTATATTATTAATATTACCTGCTATAGGTTTGCCAATGAGCGGACATTTTAAGCCGCGTTTTTCTCCCCCACCCTACAGGCCTGAAAAAGAAACCATTCCCGTCCTTTATCTACAAGAACAACCAAATTATCTTTCGCGTCTATCCGCCTGTTGAAAGTACTCGATGATTCGCTCCTGCCTTTGAAAAATTAAGGCAATCAGCGCAACCCGGATCCACATACCATTTCGCACCTGCCGCCAGTAAACCGCCCGGGGATCTCCATCCACTTCTGGTGCAATCTCCTGCCGGCGGGGCAGGGGGTGCAGCAAAACGGCATGGGGTCGGAGCAGTGCCAGGTGACGGGCCTGGAAGGAGTAACGGTTCATGTCGATGGTGCTGCTGGCATGCCCCTCCTTGTCCCATTCGTCCTGTAAGCGAGTCATGTAAATGGCGTCTACCCGGGGGATCACGGATTCAAAATCCTCTTCCAGCTGATAAGAAACCCCTTCCTCTTCCAGGGAGCTCAAGATGTCCCTGCCGGCCTGGAAGGCGGACGGTGCCACAAAAACCATCTTTACATCATCATATTTGCTTAAAAGCAAAGAGAGAGAGCGAATGGTACGCCCGCGCAGCAGGTCACCGACGAAGGCAATGCATTTCCCATCGATGCCACCCTGAGCCTGGAAACACCGCTTCAGGGTATAAATGTCCAACAAAGCCTGGGTAGGGTGCTGGTCTTTGCCGGATCCCGCATTGATCACAGGCACCGGTCGTTCCGTCTGGTCCAATAGCGCTGCAATGGTTTCAGCCAGGCCGGCCTCGTAGTGCCTCATGATAATCAGGTCAAAGAAAGATGAAAAGGTGCGCAGGGTATCCTCTTCAGACTCCCCCTTGACCTCCGAAGATGTGCGGCTGTCCCGCACTTCAGCGCAGTGCATTCCCAGTATCTGGCAGGCGCTGAAAAATGAAAGAAACGTGCGGGTGGAAGGCTGCGTAAAAAAGAGCATGGCCCGTTTGTCATTAAAAACCGTGGAGAGGAATTCCATCCCGGCCTTGGTTTTCCCGATCATGCGGGCCATGTCCGCCAAACGACAGGCCTCCTCAACAAACGGGCGGGAAAACTGGCGGGAATTTAAACAGTGATAAATTTGCGGGCGCTCTGCCATCATCTCACACTCCCATCCTCTTTGAGCAAGCCTTCGTTGATGTTACCGCACAGCAGCGTGCCGTAGACGAACACATTTTCCGTCAATAGGACACGGCTCACCCCCTGGGCCTTAAATTATAAAACAATAAACATGGTTATGCAGTTTAGTCAGATTTCGCTGCCGTTTCCCTGCTTGCCCTCAGCGATCATTGGATTTGCCTGCATCAAAAGGCGCACAGGGGTTTCAGCAAAGCCGCCTCAAACTGTTTGAGCGAGCGCAGCGAGGGAGTTTTTGAGGAGGCCTGAAACCCCGGGCACCGAGACAAACCTGATCGCAAATCCCGCGGCTGAGGGCAAGCAGGGAAACAAAAGTTTATTCCTGAACAAGCTTGATTATTGAGATTATATATAAATTTGACTTCAAAAACCTGATCCCTGCTCTACCAGAGAAAAAGTTCAGCGAAGTTCTCCCAAACCAGCGGCGATGCAGGAGAACCTGCCGGGCAGCTTTCGGCAGAGCGAAATTCTTATTTTATCGCCAGGACGCCGGGGAATAGAGAAAATCGCCGGTCAATCCAAGGAGGACCTGAGGAAATGATGTCGAAGTAAGATGAGAAAGCTTTGGGGCAGATCCGGCTGCAGGAAGCCCGGTCATCGTCTTCCTGGCCTGGAGTCTCATGTGAGGCAAAGCGTAAAATACGACTGATTTGAAAGAGGTGTGAAGCAAATGGAACTTTACAACGCGATTCATAACCGGGGCAGTGTCAGAAAGTATAAACCAGATCCGGTCCCCAAAGACACACTCATAAAGATCCTGGAGGCAGCACGGGCTGCGCCTTCCTGGGCCAACAAACAGTGCTGGCGCTTCCTGGTGATTAAGGACGAACAGAGAAAAAAAGAACTGGCCGCTTCGCTGCCCAAGGGCAACCCGGCAACCAGGGCCGTGGAAACTGCCCCCGTTGTCATCGTAGCCTGCGCGGACCCCAAAGCATCAGGTAAGTTGGAAGACAAGGACTACTACCTGCTGGATATCGGCATCGCCATGCAGCAGCTGGTACTGGCGGCCTTTGCGGAAGGGCTAGGCACCTGCTGGGTGGCCTGGATGGAGGAAGAAGCGATTCGGAAAACCTGCCAGGTCCCCGAGGATTTTCGTGTTGTGGCCTTGACCCCCCTGGGTTACCCGGCCAAAGAAGCCACGTCCACTCCCCGCAAGGATCTGTCTGAAATCGCTTTTGAAGAAACATGGGGGCAAAACATCAGTTGACAAGGGAGATCTTCAGAACGCACCATCCCTTCATGGAAGATCAAGGAACGGATCAGCAGGGGCGCCCGCGTCGGCAGCGGGCGCCCCTGGCTTCCAATTCTTCGTTCAAAAGGATTCGTCTTCGCAGCTTTTTATTGGGGCCGGCCGGTTTGGGGATCCCAACGGCGTTCCCTGTAATAATCCTGGAGTAGATCCTGCAAATCCAATTCTTTTTCTGCAGCACCACCCTCGGGCAAGGCTCGCGTCACGATGGAAGGAAGGCTGTCTTCTGCCGGCTTCAAACCCAGGTTGCAGTTTAACTCTCGCTTGGCATCGGAGCTGTTTCGACCCACCTGCATAACGTGGTCCGGCGTCCATTCCTTTCCGGTGGCCGCCATGAGCAGGTTGGCCAGCATGTCAACAGGCAGCGAGGCGTAGTTGCACATCACGAGGGAATTAAATACCTCCCGGTAATCCTGCCAGGCCACCACCTGTCGGACCCGACCTTTCAGATCGAAACGATCTCCCGGCTGTAACCCCATGGATTCCGGCTGCTCAACCTGGCCCAGCTCCACCATGTAAAAGTCTCCTCGCTGGTGACAGGCACCCCGGGACCCGGTGGCATAGGATAGCGCCAGCCCTTCAAAAGCCCGGGGCTCGTGCATGGGAATTTCCAGACCCTTTACGTGGGCGGCCAGGCCAGGGGCCACCTGGAGCTTTTCCGCCATGCGTTTCCCCCCTTCTCCCAACAGCCTTCCCTCTTCTTCTTGATGCGCGACGGCCTCGAGGAGCCGGAGCAGGGCCACAGCATCCCCAAAAGCGAAGGAAAATCCCAAATCGCCTGCCTGGATGAGACCTTCTTCCAGGAGATACGCCGCGAAGGCCAGGCTGACACCCGCCGAAATCGTATCCAACCCGTAGCGGTTGCAGAGATGGTTGGCCTGGTTGATCATATCCAGGTCATACACGCCGCAGAGGGGTCCCAGGGCCACGACCGACTCGTACTCGGGTCCTTCCATCTCCAGGTTCAGTGCGGGCATCCGGGTTTTTCGCTTGCACGAAATGGCGCAGGAACAACAGGCCTGTGCCTTCACCACATATTTTTGGCGCAAGGTTGAAGCCGTAACCTTTTCCACGGGGAATACCCCGCTGGTGAAATAGCGATCCGGCACATCACCGAAGTACATCCCCACGTCGATATAGCCCAGGGTGCCGTACTCCCTCAGAAAATCTCCGCGCTGTTCCACTTCCTTGTAGATTTCTCCCGCCACGAAGTTAAATACCTCTTCGTTGGCCAGGGGCGGAAGCTTCGTCCCCCTGAAAGCTACCGCTTTCAGTTTCTTGTCCCCCATGACGGCCCCCATGCCGCAGCGACCGGATACGCCGCCTCCGCTGCGCAGTACGCAGGCATAGCGAACCCGGTTTTCCCCCCCGGGGCCGATGGCCGCTACCTGGGCCCTTTTTTCCGTTTCGCCCTGGACCCGGTCAAAGGTTTCATAGGTATCGAGCCCCCAGAGGTGGCCGGCATCCCGAAACTCCACCCCCTCTTCGTGGATATAAAGGTAGAGCGGGGACGCGGCCTTTCCGGAAATTAATACCCCGTCGTAACCGCAGCCTTTCAAGTTCTCTGCCAGCAACCCCCCTCCCGTGGCCTCACCCCAATAGCCGGTAAGGGGAGAAAGAGCCGTGATGGCGTGTCGTCCCGTTGATGTCAACCGGCTCCCGTTGAAGGGACCGGTCATGAAGGTCAATACATTACCGGGACTGTACGGATCTTTTGCTTCAGCCAATCGCTGCGCCGTTAAGCGGCAGGCCATACTGCTGCCTCCCAGGTACTCCCTGTAGAGCTCTTCCCCCACACTCATCTCCCGATAGGTCTTGTTTTCCAGGTCTATCTCCAATACCTTGCCGTGAACGGCAGACACGTCAATCACCCCTTTATGCAGTTATATCCTGGCCTGTGTAAACAGCTTCCATAAAACGGCGGTAGCCCGCTTCGTTAATCGGGCGAACGGAAACCGTGGTGACCGGGTCCTCACTGGCCGTCCGGCACAGCTGATCAAACCACATGTTAAACGCAGGCTCATCCACCAGTTCGCGGCCGGATAAAGGACCTCCGATCTCCCGGTAAAGGAGCCGAATGCGCTCCACGAATACTTGTAGAGGCTTTTCTTCTCCGTCCCGGGTAATACCCAGTTCGCGGGCCATCTGCTCCCCGCGGGAGGTCACCCTGGATTGATACTGTAATACATAGGGCAAAAACAAGCTTACGGCAACCCCGTGATGCACGTGAAAAAGTTTACCAAAAGCATGCCCGGCGCTGTGCGCCAAGCCGGGTGCAGCGTTACTGAAAGCAAGCCCCGCCAGGTTGCCTGCAATGTGCATTTTATGGCGGGCTTCCCGATCCTGGGCGCTGGCCACTGACCTGGGCAAATATTGAAAAACGAGTCGGGCAGCCTGCAAGGCCAGGGCTTCCGAGTAGTCGGTGCTCCAGGTCGAAATGAATGCTTCAACGGCGTGAGTGAGCGCATCCAGTCCGGTTCCAGCAGCGAGTTTTGCCGGCATTTTCAGGGCATAGCGGGAATCAATGATGGCGAAATCGGGCACAATTTCTGGATGCATGAGGGAAATTTTTACCGGCAGTGTTTCTTCATCATCGGTAATCACCGCCGCGCTGGTGCTTTCCGATCCTGTCCCGCTGGTGGTGGGAATGGCCATCATCAAGGCTTTCTTTCGTAACCCGAGGGGTTTTAGCGGGTGGACCCCGGTTAAAGCCAGGTCAGGGCGCTCGTAGAGGATCCAGATCGCTTTGAGAGCGTCAATCACCGACCCCCCGCCAAAAGCAAGCAGCAAGTCCGGGGCAAACGCTTCCGCTTCCCGAACCCCTTCATAGATGCAGCTCAAGGGAGCTTCCCCAGCCACCCCCGCCCACATTTTCACGTTAAACCCTTCCTTTTGAAAAGATGAAA
>PWWY01000097.1 GCA_003561325.1 Syntrophomonadaceae bacterium
CCGGGCGCTTCAGCTTTAATGTTAAAGGCGGTCGCTGCGAAGCCTGCCGGGGCGACGGGATCCTGCGCATTGAAATGCACTTCCTGCCCGATGTGTATGTGCCCTGCGAAGTCTGCAAGGGACGGCGTTATAACCGGGAGACCCTGGAGATCACCTACAAGGGGAAAAATATCAGCCAGGTGTTGGAGATGAGCGTGCAAGAAGCGATGCATTTTTTCGCCAATATCCCCCGCGTCCACCGGCGCCTGCAGACCCTGCACGATGTGGGACTGGGCTACATGCGGCTGGGGCAGCCGGCTACGACCCTCTCCGGTGGGGAAGCCCAGCGGGTCAAGCTGGCCACGGAGCTATCCCGGCGCAGCAACGGAAAAACTTTCTATGTGCTGGACGAGCCGACAACCGGGCTGCACGTGGATGATATCAAGAAGCTTTTAAATATCCTGGAACGGTTGGTCGACAACGGCGATACCGTGGTGGTCATTGAGCACAACCTGGAAGTGATCAAGCGGGCCGATTATATGATCGATTTGGGGCCGGAAGGCGGCGACCGCGGTGGAGAAGTGGTGGCCTGCGGTACGCCGCAGGAAGTTGCCCGGGTGGAAGGTTCTTACACGGGCCAGTTCTTGAAGAAAATCCTGGGGGTGCCCGCCTGAGCCGCGGCCCGGACGATCCACGGGGACGGTTCTTCTGGATCGGAGAAGAAAGCATCCCCGTGACATTTGCCTTGATCCAGGTTGATCCAGAAGAACCGTCCCCGTGGATCTTGGGCCTGGATCGGCCTTGATGACAGGAGGGAAGCTTCGTGGAACGATCCAGGGAGGTCCTGGCAGGCCGGGTGCAGCAGCTGCCCCGGGCGCCGGGTGTGTATCTCTTGAAAAATCGGGCCGGCCGCGTGATCTACGTGGGTAAAGCCCTGGATCTTCGCCAGCGGGTCAGGTCATATTTTCAGAAACCCGGTCATCACTCTTACCGACTGCGTGCCCTGGTGGAACAGATCGCTTCCTTCTCTTATATCGTAACGGATTCCGAGGGGGAAGCGTTTATCCTGGAAGCCAATTTGATCAAAGGATACGCCCCCCGCTATAACGTGCAGTTCAAGGACGACAAGGGTTACCCTTTTTTGCGCATTTCCACTACCGACTCCTCCCCCCGCCTGGAAGTGGCCCGCAAAGCGGGAGAGGAGGGCTACCGCTACTTTGGTCCCTACAGCAGGGCAGGGGCGATGCGGGAAACGGTGAAGTTGATTAAAAAGCTGTTCCCTTTACGGAGCTGTCGCCAGCCGCTGCAAGAAGGGCTGTCCCGGGGTCGTCCCTGCTTGAACTTCCAGATCAAGCGCTGCCTGGGTCCCTGCCGCGGAAGTGTTTCCGAGGGAGAATATGCCGCTTTCTTGGAGCAGGTTGTGCTCTTCCTGGAAGGCCGCCAGGAGCCCCTCTTGAAAGACCTGGAGAGAAAAATGCAAAAAGCCGCCGAGGCCCTGGAGTTTGAGAAGGCAGCGCGGTTTCGCGACCAGTTTTACGCCTTGCAGAACGTGATGGAACGTCAAAAAGTGGTTGCCGCGGACCAAAAGGACCGCGACGTCATGGCCCTGATTGCCCACCAATCGGGCTATTACCTCGGCTTATTTCGCGTGCGCGGTGGAAAACTGGTAGGAGCGGAGCATTTTTCTCCCCGGGGCGCGGAGGAGGTGGATCCGGCAGAAGTAATGAAGGCCTTTCTGCAGCACTACTACGATAAGGCTTCATTTATCCCGGGGGAACTGCTGCTCTCCTGCCTCCCCGAGGAAGCAGAGCTTCTAACCCGTTGGCTGGCAGAAAGGCGCGGAAAAAACGTCCGGCTGAAGGTGCCCCGCCGGGGAGAAAAGAAGGCCCTGTTGGAGATGGTCAGGAGAAACACGGAACTGCATGCCCACCAGGAAGAAGAGCAGGACAAAAACCAGGCAAATTCGCTGCAGGCCCTCGCCCGTCTCCTTTTCCTGCCGGAACTGCCCCGGCGCATCGAGGGTTTTGATATTTCCCATTTTTCCGGGCGGGAAACCGTCGGGGCTATGGTGGTTTTCCAGGAGGGAGCCCCTGACCGGGAACAATACAGGCGGTATAAAGTTCAGCATGCCGATCCTGCCGATGATTATGCAGCCCTGGTGGAGATACTTTCGCGACGCCTGGGAAACAGCTCCCTGCCTACCCCTTCCCTGATCCTGCTGGATGGAGGCAAGGGGCAGCTCTCCGCAGGCCAGGAGGTTTTGCGGGATAAAGGCCTGGATGGCCTTCCCCTGGTGGCCCTGGCGAAAGAACAGGAGCACCTGTTTTTGCCGGGCGAAAAAACTCCTCTCGCCCTTCCAACGGCCCACCCGGCCTTGAAGCTGCTGCAGCAAGTCCGGGACGAAGCGCATCGGTTTGCCGTGACGTACAGCCGTTTATTAACCCTGAAAAGCAGCCTGACTTCATTTTTGGAAAGCGTGTCCGGGATCGGCCCGGTGCGCCGCAAAGCCCTCCTGCAGCATTTCGACGGACTGGAGGCTCTGGAAGAGGCCTCCCTGGAAGAAATTCGGGCCGTGAAGGGCATGGACAGCCGCAGCGCAGAAAATTTGTACCGCCGCATCCAGGCGGAATACAATACAGGAAGGGATGAAGGGGAATATGGAGCAGCTGAACCCGGTTAAGAAGAAAAAAATGATCGTGGATCTCCCCGGCGGCCGCCAGGTGGTTTTCGAGATTGCCGAGAATATCGAAGACCTGATCACAGACCTCAGCGATGAAGATAAAGTGCCCTGCTGGGCGGATATCTGGCCTGCTGCCCACGGCCTGGCCCACTATCTTTGGGAAAAGGAAGCGATCGGCCCCGGAAAACGCATCATGGAGCTGGGAGCGGGCATGGGCCTGCCGGGAATTGTCTGCGCCCTCAAGGGTGCCGAGGTTACCCTCTCGGATTTTAACCCCACGGCGCTGGAAATGGCCTCGGAAAACGCCCGGCAGAACGGCATCAAGGTACGGTTGCTGCAGGAGGACTGGCGCTCTTTCCACTGCCGGGAAGAGTTTGATTTCATCTTAGCTTCCGACATTCTCTATGACCCCAAATTAAACCTGTTCCTGGGGCAGATTTTTTCGCAAAGCACGCATCCGGGCGGCACCGTTCTGGTCGCCCATCCGCACCGCAAGGCTACCCGGGAATTTATCGAGGATAGTGCCGTTTATGGGCTGCGAGAGGTAAAGCGTGAGCTGCGGGAGATTGAGCTGACGGGGACCCTCTTGCCCCGTTATGAGATTGTCATCCATGCGCTGCAACCTGCAGGGCAACAAAAGGATCGGGATTTCAGTCCCGGGAAATCCGCTTCGGTTTAAGCCGCGGTAGTCGGTAAAAATGGAGCTGTCACTTCCCTGCTTGATTGACAGGCCATGGCTTTGCCTGTAAGATAGAAATAAAGTTTTCCACAGGAGACCGCATGCCCAGGAAGGATGACGTAGGATGAAATACAAGCTGTTGGCCGTGGACCTGGATGACACCTTGCTCAATGAAAAATTCGTGATCTCCGCCCGGAACCGGGCGGCGATCCAAAAAGCTGCTGCCCGGGGAATCATGGTTACACTCGCCACGGGACGCATGTTTCGTTCCGCCCTGCCCTTTGCCCGGGAGTTGGGGATCGATCTGCCCCTGGTTACATACCATGGCGCCTTGATCAAGCAAGCGGGCAGCGGGAACGTGCTCCAACACCGTGCCGTACCTCTGTCCCTGGCCCTAAAAATTCTGGAATACAGCGAAGAACAGAAGGTTCATGTAAATCTCTACCTGGATGACAACCTGTATGTGCAGGAAGAAAATGAAAACTCGGCCTATTATCTGCGCATTGCTTCCATCCCCATCCAGGCCGTTGGACCGCTCCCGCCTTTTTTAAAACAGCACCGGGTCGAGCCGACCAAGCTGACGATGATCGATATGCAGGCAGACCGCCTGGACGCGGTCCAGTCAGAACTACGCCAGTTATTTTCGCCCGGGCTCTCCATCCTGCAGTCCAGGCCAAAATTTCTGGAAATTACGCACCAGGAAGCGACCAAGGGGCAGGCGCTGCGGTTTCTCGCTGAAAAACAGGGAATTGCTCGCGAATCCATCGTGGCCATCGGCGACAGCTATAATGATGTGGATATGCTGCGCTTTGCCGGCCTGGGTGTAGCCGTAGCCAATGCGCCCGAGGATGTGAAAAAAGCCGCTGACCTGGTCACCCGGGCGAATACAGATGACGGTGTAGCCGCTTTTATCGAGGAATACCTGCTGGACTAAGGTCCAGGGACAAGCGCTCCCGGGAGGGTCAATCCGGGGGCAGGAGGGGAAGAAGATGCCGAAGACGATGGACCTGGTGGCAGACCTGCATATCCATACTCTGGCCAGCGGGCATGCCTACAGCACCGTGTCGGAGATTATCCATGCGGCGTCGGCACAAGGTTTGCAGGCCGTTGCCCTGACCGATCACGGGCCGGCCATGCCCGGAGGTCCTCACCGCTATCACTTTGGCAACTTATCGGTTTTGCCCGAGGTTGACGGGGGGGTTCTCATCCTGCGGGGCGTGGAAGCCAATATCCTGGATAGCGACGGGACCCTGGACCTTCCCGAAATTTATCTAAGACTGCTGGACCTGGTTTGGGCCGGGCTGCATGTTCCCTGCCTGCAGCCATCCACCCGGAGTATCAATACCCGGGCTTTGCTCAATGCCCTGGATAACCCCTACGTCGATGGAATCGTCCATCCCGGGAATCCCGAATTTGTCATTGATGAAGAAACTGTTGTGCAGGCAGCCAAAGAAAAAAACAAGCTGCTGGAAATCAACAACAGTTCTTTTCTCATCCGGCGCGGCAGTAAAACGCGCTGCGCCGAGATCGCCCGCCTGGTCAAACACTATGATGGAGTAGTCGCCATCAATAGTGATGCGCACCTGGCGCGGGATGTGGGTTGTTTCGACAAAGGCCTGCAGCTGGCCCTGGATGCGGAGTTGGAACCCCGCCACGTGTTGAATGCCAACCTGGCTTCCATCAAAAATTTTTTGAAAAGCAGGGGAAAAAAACGCTTCCAGCGAGATTAAGCAGCACCGGGTCGCGATCATGCCGGGAAAGGAGCCTGTGCCATGTTGGAAATCGAGCATCACTTGCGGGTTCTTCGGGACATTCCTTTTTTCCAGTCCCTGGCGGAAGATGACCTGTGCACACTGGCTTACCTGCTGCAGGTAAAATCCTTTTCCCGGGGTGCGATCCTGTTCATGGAAGGAGAACCGGGAAAATCCCTTTACCTCTTGGTCGAAGGCCTGGTTAAACTTTCCACGCTTAACGAACAAGGCAAGGAGCAGATTCTCCACTATGTCCATCCGGGCAGCATTTTTGCTGAAGTGGTGCTATTCGATGGTGGACCGTATCCCGCAACGGCAGAGGCAGCCGAGGATTCACGGGTCGGCCTCTTACACAACCGGGACCTGGAAACCCTGATCCTGTCGAGGAATGAGCTGGCCCTGGGCATGCTGAAGATCATGAGTCGAAGGCTGCGTGCGGCCCAGCTGACGATCAGGGACCTGGCGCTGCATGATGCCGATCGGCGCCTGGCCAGGCTCTTGCTGAAGCTGGCCGATCGTCACGGCAGGCAAACGGCCCGGGGCCTCAAGCTGGATACCTGGATAACTCGCCAGGAAATGGCCAGCATTATTGGCACCACGCGAGAAACCGTGGCGCGTATTTTAAGTCGCTATCAAAAGGACGGCCTACTGCTCATCCACAAGGGAAACATTTACCTGCAGGAAGACTTTCTCCAGGTTTTGGATACGCGGGACGACAGTTAATCGAGCGCTCTACCTCC
>PWWY01000126.1 GCA_003561325.1 Syntrophomonadaceae bacterium
ACCGGAAGAAAGGGAGATGGCGGCCTCCTGGCGCCTGCGCAGGAGGCGATAAAGGCTGGCCAGCAGCCCAAAGGTCACGTAAGTGGTCAGCACATAAAATACCATTTCTTTCCAGGCAAGAATGAAGATGATCAAGCAAATGACGGCGGAATGATAGAAGTAAAAAAGGACTATATTCAGGCTCTGGCCCTTCTTCACGGCAGGGTAAGGGATGCGGCTGACCATTAACAGCGTGAGCACCCCCATGAAAACAGGTGTCATCCAGGTCGTATAAAGATGATTGTGAAAGACCAGGGAGGCCAGGGCGCCCCCGGCAATGGTAATGGGCAAGCCGGTGAAACCGGGGCTCGAAGAAGCGGTAATGTTGAAACGGGCCAGCCGGTAGGCCCCGGCAGCAGGAAATAACAGCGCCAGGGTGATACCGATCACACCGTACTCTTGCAGCACAAGGTTATACAGAACAGCGGACGGGACCACGCCAAAAGAGACCAGGTCACATAAGGAATCCAGCTGTTTGCCCAAATGCGTGCAGACATTTAATTTTACAGCCAGTTTTCCATCAATGCCATCCATGACCATGGCAATAAAAATCAAGGACACGCTTAATTCATAACGCCCGCTGAAGGCATAAAGCAGGGCAAGCATTCCCAGCAGCAGGTTTGCCATGGTAAAAAGGTTGGGTAAGGACTTTTTCAAGGCCTGTTTAAAATTCTCCCAGGATCGTTTCTCCTCCACGAACTCGGTCACCTTCCCTTACGGCCAATCGGGCTTCCAGCGGGACAAAAACTTCTGTGCAAGAACCAAAGCGGATCATACCTATCCGGGCTCCCGCTTCAACCTGGTCCCCGGGCTTGATCCAGCAGACGATTCTACGGGCGATAAGCCCGGCGACTTGAATAACCAGCATCTTCCCCTGGGCTGTATCAATACCCAGCATATTTCTCTCATTCCGCACGGGCGCTTCCGCTCTATGCGCCGCCAAAAAGAGGCCCGGCATATAAGAGGCATAAGATACCTTTCCGGCAAAAGGACAGCGGTTCACGTGGACATCGAAAAGTGATAAAAAGATACTGACCTTCTGGGCTTTCCCTTGAATAAAGTGGGGCTCGTCCACCTGCTCCACCCGCAAGACCTTTCCATCGGCAGGAGCCAAGATCAAGTTGTCCTCGCTGGGAACCGTGCGTTTTGGATCCCGAAAGAAATAGACAGTAAAGGCCGTCAATAATAAAAATACTGGGAATAAGAGCGTGATTGTATAATAGAATACGGTTGTCAAAACCAGGGCCGCCAGGATAAACGGAAAGCCTGGCGCGGCAATGGGTATTTTTTTCATTTCACCACTGTTCCGCATGATTCGTTTTTCCCATTATAACAGAAATATTTTCAGAAGTAAAAAAAACATGACGTCCAGCCACCAGGATTGGGCAAGTTTCCCTTCTCTTTCCCCGCTTTCCCGCAGCGGAGAAAGAAAATCGTTAGAGTAATTGAGCAATGGCCCATAAATATGTTATGATATACTGAATCATGGCAGCAAGAAAAAACCCTTGATTTCCCCGGGTATTCCCCGAAGGAGGCTTGTGGCGTGAACAGTTCTTTTCGTATAGCCCGCATATTCGGAATCAACGTGGATATCAATCCCAGCTGGCTGCTCGTTTTTTTCTTGTTTAGCTTTACCCTGTCCACACACTATTTTCCCGGCATGATTGAGGGCTTTGATACAGCCGTCTACTGGTCCATGGGGATCATCACCACTCTGTTGATCTTTGCCTCCATCCTGCTCCACGAGCTGGCCCACTCCTTGATGGCGATCCGATCGGGCATCCCCATTAAGAAAATCACCCTGTTCATCTTCGGGGGTGTAGCCCAAATGGAAAAAGAGCCGGACCAGCCGGGGGTGGAGTTGAAGATCGCCCTGGTCGGTCCCGCTACCAGCCTGGGCCTGGCCTTGCTTGCCTGGTTGATTTACCGGCCGCTCCCCCCGGATCTTGCGATCAGCAGCATGATGTGGTTTTTAGCCCGCATCAACTTCGTCGTCGGGGTGATCAACCTGATTCCGGCCTTTCCCCTGGACGGGGGCCGTGTCTTAAGGGCCGGGCTGTGGCACTTTATGAAGAGCATGCTCCGGGCAACTCGGGCTGCCGTGGCCCTGGGCAGCGTCTTTGCTTTTTTGGCCATCGGCCTGGGGTTTCTGCTGCTTTTTCAAATGTACTGGGTCTGGGGGCTTTGGTACATTTTCCTGGGTTGGATGCTGTACCAGGCAGGCCAGGCCAGCTACACCCAGCTCGTTTTTCAGCAGGCCTTTAAGGGCGTTTCCGTCTCCCGGGGGATGAGCAGCGAAGTCCAGACCGTGGAGCCAGACCTCGCCCTGGACCGCCTGGTGGAGAAGTTTTACCGCTACAAGTTCGGCGCTTTTCCTGTCACCTATGGCGGAAGGCTCCGGGGATTGGTCAGTTACCACCAGATCCGGGAAATTCCCCAGGAAAAATGGTCCGAAACAAAGACCAGCCAGGTAATGACCCCGGCCGATCAGCTGGCGATCGCTTCTCCTCACCAGGAGGCCGTGGAAGTGATGATGAAAATGGCGGCAGAAAACCTGGGTCGGGTGCTCGTGGTTGAAAACGGTGAGCTGGTGGGCATTTTAAGTCGAACGGATATGATGAAGCTGATCAACCTGCACATGCAGCTAGGAACGGAGAAATAGCCGGCGGGCATTCTCTCCAAGCAGCAGGGCCTGCTCCTCTTTCGTCAAACCTGCTTCACCAATCTCTTTCATGTAACGGCGCGGCGAAATCAGCGGGTAGTCCGTGCCCAAGAGAACCTTGTCCAGCACCCCGATTTCCCGGGCTACCCGGTAAATGGCTTGATCATAGAGAAAGGGCCCGGCAGCCGTGTCGTAGTAGACATTTTTCAACTTGTCCCTGAGTCCCGGCATGAGTTCGAAAAAGATCAACCCTCCCCCCCAATGGGCGTAGATAATGGTCAGATCAGGATGGCGCTCCGCAAACAGGGCTGCGTCTTTTTTATGTACGGTCCCTTTTCCCACGTAATCGTGACCGACACTTTCGTTAACGTGCAGCAAGAGGGGCAGCTTCCGCTCCAGGCACACCCCCGCCAGCCGCTCAGCGGCCGGACCTTCTAAAAAGAAGCCCTGGCCCCAGGGAAAAAGCTCCCCGACCCCTACGGCCCCCAGCGCGTGGCACCGGGCAATTTCTTTCTCCATTCCCGCATCCAGGGGCGAAACCACGGCCATCGGCAGAAATCTCCCCGGGTTTTCCCTGGCTGCCTGGAGCACATAATCATTCATCACCCGGCACAGACCGGGGTCCGAAGAGGCAAAACCGCTAATTAAGGAGAGAGCGACGTTAAAGCGGTCCATTTCCTGCAGCATATCCTCTACCGTGGCGTACTTGTGGACCGGGCTGGAACAAATATCCCGCAGGAAATCATCTTCCGCGGTGAAATCATTAATGCGGTGAATAACTTCCGGGGGAAATACATGCACATGCACGTCTATAATCAAATCACCGTCACCCTTCCTTGAAACCCCATGGTTCCGCAGCAGGATCCATGGGGACGGTTCTCGCGGTCCCGGGGCGAGGAAATCAGCACATCCGATCTGCGCGATCAGCTCCAGGGACCCGGGGGCAAGGCAAATGCTCAGCCGGATCCAGGACCCCGGCATCTCTCCTTAGTTTTTGCCTTCTTTGCTTAACTCCAGGGGGTTGGAATTAAAGATCTTTCTCTCCAAAAACTCCTGTTGTTTCCCCTTGTTCCAGTTTTGCACCGGCCGGTAAAAGCCGACAACCCGGCTCCACACCTCCGCAGGTTGCCCACAGGTGGGACACATGTAATGTTCCCCGGAAACATAGCCGTGGTCCAGGCAAATACTGAAGGTCGGCGTGATGGTAATATATGGTACATGGTAATTGCCCATGATTTTTTGAATCAGTGTTTTACTAGTTTCCAGGTCGTCCAGTTTTTCTCCCAGGAATGTGTGAAAAACAGTCCCCCCCGTGTAGCGGGCCTGCAGGTCATCCTGGAGATCCAGGGCGGAAAAAATATCGTGGGTAAATCCGGCTGGCAGCTGGGTGGAATTGGTGTAATAAGGCACCTCATTTCCCGAAGTTTTAATTTCCGGGTAAAACTCTTTATCCATGCGGGCCAGCCGGTAGGCCGTGCCTTCGGCCGGTGTTGCTTCCAGGTTAAAAAGCTGCCCGGTCTCTTCCTGGAAGGCGAGCAGTATGTTGCGCATAAAGTCCAGGGTTCTGATCGCGAAGTTCTGCCCCTGCGGGGTGCTGATATCCCAGCCGAAAAAGTTCATCAAGGCTTCGTTCATACCCACCAGGCCGATGGTATTAAAATGGTTATGCCAGTAGCAGTCGAAACGCTCTTTCACCGTCCGCAGGTAAAAACGGGAGTAAGGATAGAGTCCCAGGTCGGTCATTTTTTCCAGCACGTCTCGCTTCACCAGCAAGCTCTCCCTGGCCAGCATCATGAGGCGCTCCAGGCGACTGAAGAAATCTCTTTCGTCATCGGCCAGGTAACCAATCCGCGGCATGTTAATGGTCACCACGCCGATGGATCCCGTCAGTGGATTGGCCCCGAACAAGCCTCCCCCGCGTTTTCTCAGCTCCCGATTATCCAGACGGAGCCGGCAGCACATGCTGCGGACATCCTCGGGAGATAGATCGGCGTTAATGAAATTGGCAAAATAGGGAATACCGTAGCGTGAGGTCATTTCCATGATTTTTTCCACGACAGGGCTGTCCCAATTGAACTGGGGCGTAATATTATAGGTGGGGATGGGGAAGGTAAAAATCCGGCCCTTGGCATCTCCCTCCATCATGACTTCGCAGAATGCCAGGTTAAACAGGTCCATCTCTTCCTGGAATTCGCCGTATGTTTCCTTCTGCAGCCGCCCGCCGATGATCACAGGTTGATCGGCCAGGATCGGCGAGACTTTTACGTCCATGGTAATATTCACAAACGGCGTCTGGAAGCCCACCCGGGTGGGCACATTCAGGTTAAAGACAAACTCCTGGACCGCTTGCTTCACTTCCTTGTAACCAATCTTGTCAAAACGAATAAAGGGGGCCAGGTATGTATCGAAGCTGGCCAGGGCCTGCGCACCGGCACTTTCCCCCTGGAGGGTGTAGAAGAAATTGACGATCTGCCCCAGGGCGGAGCGAAAGTGCCTGGGCGGAGCGCTTTCCACTTTTTGCGCCACGCCGGCAAAGCCCGTCTCCAGGAGGTCGGTCAGATCCCAGCCGCAGCAATAAGGGGCCAGGAGTCCCAGGTCGTGGATGTGAAAATCCCCCTGGCGGTGGGCTTCCTTAGTTTCCCCGGGATATATTTTTTCCAGCCAGTACTTGGAGGTCACTGCGGAGATGATGTGGTTGTTCAACCCCTGCAGGGAGTAGTTCATATTGCTGTTCTCGTTGATTCTCCAGTCTTCCCCACCCAGGTATTCCTGGAACATATTTTCCGCATTTAAAAGCAGGTGACGGAAGTCTCTTAGTTCTTCTCGCTGCCGGCGATAAAGGATATAGGCCTTGGCGGTGCGGGCGTGCCCATTCTCGATCAGAACCTTTTCCACGATATCCTGGACCTCTTCCACGGTGGGAAATCGCTGGTGGTACATTTTCCTGAGGATTTCCACCACCTGGTTGGAGAGATTTTCAGCAATGCCACGGTCGGCGCCTCCCACGGCCTGGGCTGCCTTGAAGATAGCATCTGTGATCCTTTCCTGGGTAAATGAAACAATCCGCCCGTCTCTTTTCACGATCTTTTCAAGCA
>PWWY01000148.1 GCA_003561325.1 Syntrophomonadaceae bacterium
GAAAGCCCACTTTCATCAGGTAGGGCTCGTACAGCTCTTCGATGGTTCCGGCCTCTTCATTGATCGCGGCCGCAAGGGTATCCAGGCCCACGGGGCCTCCGTTAAACTTTTTAATAATCGTCTCCAGCAGCAGGTAATCCGTTCGATCCAGGCCGATACTGTCCACCTCTAAAACTATCATGGCTTCTTTAGCAACCTCTTCGGTAATGATCCCGTTGGCACGAATCTGGGCAAAATCACGAACCCTTTTCAAGAGGCGGTTGGCAATGCGCGGGGTTCCCCGGGAAGCCCTGGCAAGGGTTTGAGCGCCCTCTGCTTCTACCTGGACCCGGATCAACCGTGAGGAACGCTGCACGATCTTGAAAATATCCTCGGTGGAATAGAAGTCCAGGCGCTCCATGATGCCAAAGCGGTCCCTTAAAGGCGAAGATAAAAGCCCGGCCCGGGTTGTCGCCCCGATCAGCGTAAAGGGAGAAAGCTCCAGGCGCAGGGAGCGGGCACTGGGGCCTTTTCCAATCATGATGTCCAGGGCGAAATCTTCCATGGCCGGATAAAGGATTTCCTCCACACTGCGCTGCAGGCGATGAATTTCATCGATAAATAGAATGTCATGGGCGGCCAGGTTCGTTAACAGGGCGGCCAGATCCCCGGGCCTTTCCACCGCCGGACCGGAGGTCATCTTGATCTCAACACCCATTTCACGGGCAATAATGTAGGCCATGGTCGTCTTCCCCAGGCCGGGGGGGCCGTGCAAGAGTACATGGTCCAGGGATTCTTTCCTTCTCTTCGCGGCATCAACATAAATGCCCAGCTTTTCTTTCAGCTTTTCCTGGCCCAGGAAATCCTGGAAGGTATCGGGGCGCAGGGAGATTTCATAGGGGGTTTCTTCGCTCTTGACCCGGGACGATATGATTCTTTCTTCAACATTTTCCTCCATAGACAGGGCCTCCCCCCAACGATAGTCAACGCTATTACCCGATTAGATCCCTGGACTCTTGTACGGGCTATTCCCTCGACAGATGGGCCAGGGCCTTTTTAAACAGGCCTTCCACCGATGTTTTCTCTTCTGTGGATACCTTGATCTTCACCCTGCTGATCTCCGTCTCGGAGTAGCCCAAAGCGGCCAGGGCCTGGGAAACCTCCCGCCAGGTATTTTCTGGCAAGCGATCCCCTGCGCCTCCAAAAGCTTGCAGCGCTGTCGCATCAACCTTGTGCTTCAGTTCGTAACATATGCGGCTGGCCGTTTTTTTGCCTATACCCGGGATCGTTGTCAGCACCGCTACTTCCTCATGGGTAACCGCCCGCACAATTTGCGGGATGGTCAGGTGTCCCAGCAGGGAAAGGGCCGCTTTGGGGCCAATCCCACCCACCCCTAACAGGGTGACAAAAAAATCTCTTTCCTGGCTCTGCAGGAATCCATATAACGTGAAGCTATCCTCTTTCGGCAGCAGGTACGTATACAAATAAATGTCTTCACCGGGTCGAGGCAGATCAAAATAACTGGACGCAGGAACATGCACCTGTAAGCCGATCCCCATCACATCGACGACGACATATTGAGGAAAAGATTGTGCAACTTTACCCCGCAGATACCAGATCAACCGTTCTTTCCACCTCTCTCACAACGCGGCTGCGCCGGCTGTTGTTCCTTTCTTAATTTCTCCGCCACCCGTTTCTGAAACATGGAGGATTGGAGGTGGCAGATCGCCACAGCCAAGGCGTCTGCTGCATCGTCCGGCTTTGGGGGTTCAGCCAAGTTTAAGAGCAGGCAAACCATTTGCTGTACCTGTTTTTTTTCAGCCCTGCCGTATCCCGCAACGGCTAGTTTTACCTGGAGGGGGGTGTATTCGAAAACCTGCACATCCTGCTGTGCTGCTGCCGTGAGCACAGCACCCCGGGCTTCCCCTACCTGCATGGCAGTGCGTACATTTTTGCAAAAGAATAACTGCTCCACCGCCAGGGCCTCCGGACTGTACTGCTCTAACAGCTGCAGAACGCTCTTGTAAACGATATAAATGCGCTGATACACGGCCATCCGGGCGGGAGAGCTGATATAACCGCAATCGAGCTCATTTAACGTGTTCGATGTTTTTTCCACGACACCGTAACCTGTTCTGGCCAGGCCGGGATCAATGCCCAGGACAATCATGATTTATAGCCCATCCTTTGACGAAATACAAACAATCATTCTACTATTCTACAGGATCAAGCCTTTTACCTGCAAAACACTAACGGCACAAAAAGTTCCAATAAAAAAACACCCGGTGCAGCCTCCTGCTGAATCACGGAGCGTTCCATGGAACATACTTAAATAAAACTAAACGGACTGCAAAATTTCTTCCGGGATATCGAAGTTCGAATAGACATTTTGCACATCATCGTGGTCTTCCAGCGCTTCCAGCAGGCGCAGCACTTTCGCGGCTTCATCAGCGCTTTCGATGCGGACCACATTTTGGGGAACCATGGTCACTTCGGCCGTGCTGAGTTGAATCTCCTGGCGGCTCAGGTCGTCCTTAAGCCGTTCAAATCCTTCCGGCTCCGAGGTAATGACGTAACTGTTTTCTTCCTCCTGAAAATCTTCAGCCCCTGCTTCCAGGGCCAGCAGCAACAACTCATCTTCGGTTTTGGCCGTATCTTTTTTATCCACAACCACGTATCCTTTCCTGGAAAACATCCAGGAGACACAGCCCGACTCGCCCATACTTCCTTCGTTGCGAGAAAAAATATTCCTGATCTCAGGAGCTGTCCTGTTGCGGTTATCCGTTAAGATCTGCAGCAGCACCGCGACTCCGCCAGGCCCATAGCCTTCATAGATAATCTGCTCCAGGTTGGAACTATCTGCACTGCCGGTGCCTCGCTGCACGGCGCGTTGAATATTATCGGCAGGCATATTCGCTTCCCGGGCTTTTTGGACTGCCAGGCGGAGACGAAAGTTCGCCTGGAGATCTTCTCCCCCTTCCCTAGCTGCCACCGTAATTTCCCGGGCCAGCTTGGTAAAAATCTTTCCCTTCTGGGCATCTGCCCTGGCCTTGCGGTGTTTTACATTGGCCCATTTTGAATGTCCGGCCATGTTATCCCTCCGGTTCACTGAAGCTTGGAGCAGCATTACGGGGCAGAAATCTCGTCCCCGGTTTTTACCCGGCCGCCCTTTAGAACCTTGACGAAAATCCCCTCACGCGGCATCACGCAGTCTCCAGCCTGGTAGTATATGGCGCAGCGATCATGACATTCTTTACCTATTTGTGTCACTTCCAACTCCACATCGTTCCCGACCCTTAGCTTTCCTCCGAGAGGCAGGTGGACCAGGTTAATTCCTTCCGTGGTAATATTCTCCGCAAAATCTCCTGGATTCACGTCCAACCCTTTTTCTCGCATCTTGTTGATGCTCTCGATGGCCAAAAGGCTGATCTGTCGATGCCCGTCTCCGGCATGCGCATCATTTTCCAAGCCATGGTTCTCCAGCAGCTGCGCTTCAGCAATGTTGGTTTTCCGTTCGCCCTTGTTTTTACTCCAACATACGGCCACTACATTTCCCGTTTGTTGTTTCCGGTTGGCCATCCTCATCTTCCCTCCTGGGTGGATCGTTCCGCGATTTTAGCCACCCGTTTGCGTCATGGAACGAACGCTTTTATATTGCTTCCCTCGTTCTTCGGGTGTATGGGCCACCCTCCCTGGGTCCGGCTTCATGGTTAACGCCTTTCGAAAACTTTCCTGCAGCGCGCGTTTGTCATTCAAAAAAGGTTTTAAATCGAACTCTTCTTCGGAAAAGAGACAGGGTTTAATCTTGCCGTCGGAGGTCACCCGCAGACGGTTACAGCGGTCGCAAAAATGTCGGCTCAGGGGAGAAATCAGCCCAATTTTTCCCACGGCATGTTCAAGCCGAAAATACTGGGCGGGACCTCCCCCGTGTTCGCCTTCTACAGAGATGAGCGGAGAGATGCGGCTGGCAATCTCGGTTACTTTTTCCAGCGAAACGAAGTGATTGACCCACTGCCCGTCCTGCTGGCAGGGCATATACTCGATAAATCGGACATCCAGTTCCTTGTCCAGGGTCATGGACAAGAAGTTTTGTATTTCATGATCGTTGACACCCTTCAACAAGACCACGTTTATCTTGACCGGCGTTAAGCCAGCTTCAATCGACCTTTCAATACCTAAGAGAGTGTTGGAAAGTTTGCCTCCCTTTGTAATCTGCTTGAAGTTGGCCTCATCCAGGGAGTCCAGGCTGATGTTCACCCTGTTTAACCCGGCAGCCGCCAGGTCGAAAGCCAGGCGGTGCAGCATCACCCCGTTTGTCGTCAGGGAGAGATCTTTTATTCCGGGTATTCTGGCCAAACCCTGGACGATTACCAGAATATCGGGGCGCAGCAAGGGCTCTCCACCCGTCAGGCGGATCCGCTTGATGCCCAGTTCAACGGCAGCCTGGCCGATAGTCACCAGTTCAGAAGCTGTTAAGCTTTCCTCTTGAGACACAACACCGCAATCGACGGGAGAAGAACGACAGTAAAAACAGTTTAGATTGCATTGTTCCGTCACGGAAAGTCTCAGGTAGTTTACTTCTCGTCCGTATGCATCCATCAGTTTCTCCGCCATGTAGATGGTCCTCCCTCTTTGCAGGTGAGAATTACGGTATTCTTAACTCCCTCAACTCTTCTCCCGGGCGAATAAGCTTTGTGCTTGTTCATAATCCTCTCGCGTATTGATATTAAAAAATGAACGCATTCCCGGGTCATAACGACGTACCGATGCTTCGTCGATTTCTTTCATGTCCAAGCCGGCGTAAAAATCCGTTATTTTAAAATTCTCCTGCTCCAGGGAGCGGGTAATGCGGTCCAATACCCTGCGGTGATAGAAGGCAAACAACGGCTGGTAATATTCTCCTACCCGGGGGATCACCGCATCGTACTGCAGGGCATATTGCGACATGAAGTGAATCAGCGGGGGGGACAAAAACGGCATGTCACAGGCCATAAAGAAAGACGCGGGGCTCGAAGCATGAAAAAGGCCGGCATGGATCCCCCTTAAGGCATTTTTTTCACCTTGTTTGATGATATCACTAACAATAACCGCGTTTAAGTGTTGAAAATCGCGGCCTCGGTCGGTCACGATCAACACTTCATGAAACATCCCCGCCAGCTTTTCCACGATCAAATCTATCATGCAGGCGTTATCCAGGGTTAAAAATGCTTTGTTGGTCCCCATGCGTTTACTATCGCCACCGGCGAGAATCACTGCGCTTAAATCCATTTTTCCGAACACCCAACAGCCCTTTCCCGTGATTTACATTTCCCTGGCTTCTTCCAACTTGGCACGCTTTCTTTCCGTCATGCGCACCAGTAAAATACCCACTTCGTAGAGGACCATCATGGGACCGATCATCAAGATTTGTGAAAAAAGGTCCGGGGGCGTAATCACGGCCGATAAAATCGCCACGATCAGCAGCGCAAATTTCCTGTTGCGCCGCAAGATCGGCGAGGAAATAATGGAAAGATACCCTAAAAACCAAAAAACCAGGGGTACCTGGAAAACCACGCCAAAAGCAACCAGGAAAGCAACGACGAAGGAAATATATTCACTAATTTTAAAGTAAGCCAGCAGTTGATCCGTGGCAAACCCCAGGAAAAAGCTTAAAGCAAAGGGGAAAACAACAAAATACCCGAAAGAAATCCCCAGGGCAAACAAAAAGACCATCAACACGATCAGCGGAATCATGGCTTTTTTTTCAGATTC
>PWWY01000106.1 GCA_003561325.1 Syntrophomonadaceae bacterium
AGCGGCTTGAGCGGCATATTAGCGGTCAGCGCAGGAAATAGCCATTCACTGGCTGTTAAGCAAGATGGTACAGTATGGGCTTGGGGAGCTAACTGGTCCGGCCTGCTGGGAGACGGCACCAACACAGATAGGTATACCCCGGTGCGGGTCAGTGGCTCGAGCGACGCAGTTGCGGTCAGCGCCGGTGGAGACCATTCCCTTGGCTTACGGGGAGACGGCACGGTCTGGGCATGGGGATATAGCGGATCTGGCCAGCTAGGCGACGGGAGCGTATCATACAAAGCCCTACCGGTGCAGAGCCTGATCAATCTGGGCAGAGTAACCCCATCTGTGGAAGGAATCTGAATATTCATTGAGGATGCCCGCCAGGAATTCGATGAATCCATCCTCTTCCAGGAGGGGCACATCCTGGTGCTCATGGGGGTTTTCTTTGAGGCTATGAGGGCAACAGTTATTCGGGAAGCGGACAACTAGACGGCTGTTGGAGTTAAGGAGAGCGTTGAAGTTCGGATACCCATTGGAATCACCCGGTCAACGGTGAATAAGAAGCTGTTAAATGGAATACCGGCGTTGATCTTTGAAAGCTGGACCTCCATCCTCTTGAGTGTAAGATCACACAAAAGGATTTGATTAGGTTGTGCAAAAAAATGTTAATACATCAAACTATTAGTATAGAATTGTGAGGATAGTTCTGTTTTTGGCATCAATACTTCAGATTTAAACCCTTCGCACTTCGCCTTCGATCGAGTTTTCTTACATTGATAAACCCTGGCCCCGCTGGTATAATGAATTGAAGTTCACAGGGATCATGTATGCTGCCCGGAAAGAGATCTGCCCATGGCAAATTCCTTGATCGTGGCGAAAAACGTAAAAAAAATCTATCACATGGGAGAAGTAACCGTTCATGCCCTGCGGGGCGTGGATTTCTCCCTTGATGAAAAAGAACTGGTGGTTGTGCTGGGCCCCAGCGGATCCGGGAAAAGCACGCTGCTCAATATCATCGGGGGCATGGACACGCCGACGGAAGGGGAACTATATTACCGTAGCCTGGCCCTGCACAGCGCCAACGGGCGGGAGCTAACCCAGTACCGCCGCAATGACGTGGGCTTCATTTTTCAATTCTATAACCTCATGCCCAATTTAACGGCCTATGAGAACATCAACCTTTCTGTCCAGATTGCGAAAGATCCCTTGAAGATCGAGGATCTTCTGGAGCAGGTGGGGTTAAGCGACCGGCGGGACCACTTTCCTTCCCAGCTTTCAGGGGGAGAACAGCAGCGCGTGGCCATCGCCAGGGGGCTGGCGAAAAACCCGACCATGCTCTTGTGTGATGAACCGACGGGTTCCCTGGATCTGGCCGCGGGTGTGCAGGTCTTGAAGATCCTGCAGGCATTTTGCCAGACCTACGAAAAAACCGTGGTGCTCATCACCCACAACACGGTGATCAGTCAAATGGCAGACCGGATCATCTACATGAAAGACGGCATGATCGACCGGGTGGAACGCAATGACCAACCGATTCCCGCGGAAAAGGTGCGCTGGTAATGCTCTGGAGGAAAATGATCCGCGACATTATGGGCAACAAGGGATCTTACCTGGCCTGCCTGGTGCTGGTGCTGATCGGGCTCGCGGTGTTTACGGCCTTTTCCATCGCAAGTAATAATTTGAGTTTTTCCCAGGAATCTTTTTACCGTGACCAGAACTTTGCCCATGGTTTCATTGAACTGGAGTCCATGCCTCGCAGTGATGTTGAAGGCCTTTCCGGCATAGAGGGGATAGACCAGGTCACCGGCCGCACAGTGAAAGAGGTGCGGGTGCATGATCCTCGCCGGGCCGAAGGGGTTTATCTCAAACTCGTTTCCCTGGACCTGGGAGAAGCCCGGAGAGTCAACGATGTCCTGCTCCTGCAGGGTGAGGGATTAACTTCGGGAGAGCTGCAAGCCTGGGTCGATAACCAGTTCTTTGCAGCCAACCGGCTGCGCCTCTACCAGGGCCTGGAGGTGATCGCCGGGGGGAGGCTCCATGAACTAACCCTGGTTGGCGTGGGCATGAGCCCTGAATTTACCTACGCCTTGCGGGATTTTAAAGAGATCTACCCCGACCCGGAACGATTCGGCATCGCCTTTCTGTCCCAGGAAGACATGGAAAGACTCTTTCCCGAGACCCGGGGGCGGGTAAACGACCTGGTCTTTACCCTGGAACCCGGGGCAGATTTTGACCGGACAAAGAATCGACTGGAACCCGAGTTGGAAGGCTATGGCTTGAGAACTATCTACCCGCGGGAGGACCAGGTCAGCCACCTGGTATTGACCGAGGAAATAATGGGAATCCAAAGCATGTCCCGGGCGCTGCCTGTGCTTTTTTTGCTGATCGCCGGGGTAATCCTCTACATCATGCTCAAGCGGTTGGTGGAGCAGCAGCGCGGGCAGATCGGCATCTTAAAGGCTTTTGGTTACACGGATACGGAGATCACCGTGCATTACCTCTCCTATGCCCTGGTCGTGGGAACCGTGGGAGGGTTGGTGGGGGGTATCCTGGGCTTATGGCTGGCCCACTGGCTGACGTCCCTTTTACTGGAATTTTTTAACGTTCCAGCAGTGTTCGAGGAGGTTTCCCTCTATTACCTGCTCCTGGGCCTGCTGCTCTCGCTGGCCGTATTTCTTTTTTCCGGTTATCAGGGAAGCAAACAAGCTCTAAAGTTAAAGCCCGCCGAAGCCATGCGCCCGCCATCTCCACCTGTGATGCGGAAAACGCTCCTGGAGCGGGTAGGGTTTTTCTGGGGAATGCTGACGATCCAGGGGATGATGGCCGTAAGGAATCTCTCCCGGAACCGGGGCCGCACGTTTTTTATCTTCCTGGGAATTACCATCAGCAGTTCCGTGGTAGCTATGACCTGGTCGATGAACGAGATGATGGATAAGTTGATTTTTCACCAGTTTGAGCGAGTGGAAACCTACGATGCAAAGATGATCCTGAATACCCCCATGGATCGCAACAGGGTCGAAAGAGAGCTGCAGCACATTCCTGGCATAACCAGGATCGAGCCCCTGCTGGAAGTGCCGGTATCCCTTTCGCACCGGTGGCGCAAAGAAGATGTTCTGCTGCTGGGAATTGACCGGGAGAGCAGATTTTACAACATCCTGGACAGGGACGGCAGCCGGGTTGAACTGCCGGAAAATGGGGTGATCCTTTCGCAGCGTTTGGCAGAAAAACTGGGTGTTTCCACCGGCTCAACCCTGGAACTGGACAGTCCCCTGCTTCGCTATGATAACCACTCCCACCCGGTCCAGGTGGTGCAGACGATTCCGCAATACATGGGGATGAACGCCTACATGGAAATTTCTGAGGTGGAAGCGATCCTGGCACAGGGGACGCTGGCCACGTCTATGATGCTGGCTTTTGCTCACGAGGAAGATGAGGGAAGGGTCGGAGCAGTGCAAGGTTCCGCTGGGCTGTCTGACCTTCGTGATCGTTTTCGGGAAAGTGAAATGGTGGCAGGGATTGACAGCGGGGAAGAGCGGATCAAGCAGGCGCGGGACCTTTTGGAAACATTCGGCAGCGTGATGTATCTTTACGTTTTTATCGGGGTGATTATCTGTTTTGCCATTATCTACAGTTCCAGCTTCATCGTGTTGTCGGAACGCAGCCGGGAACTTGCCTCCATGATGGTCCTGGGGATGACCCCGCGAGAGGTTTTTTCCGTGATCAGCTTTGAACAGTGGTTTGTGAGTATCTTTGCCCTGGCTGCCGGCATGCCCCTGGCCCAGCTGATGCAGTGGGGTTTGGCCGCGGAGATGAGCACGGATTTATACAGCCTGCCTGCAGAGGTGTCGGCGGATTCGCTGTTCATGGGCCTACTTATTACGTCTTTGTCGATCTGGCTGGCCCAGCGGTTTGTCTTAAGCCGCATCGAAAAACTGAGTCTGATCGAGGTCTTGAAAACGAGAGAATAAGAGGATATATAATTGAGGTGATGAATCTCCACCAGGTTTAGCTCTTGCTTCCCTGCTTGCCCGAAGTGAACGTCGGATTTGCCTGCATCAAAAGGCGCGCAGGGGTTTCAGCTAAGCCGCCTCAAACTGTTTGAACGAGCTTAGCGAGGGAGTTTTTGAGGCGGCCTGAAACCCCGAGCACCGAAACAACATCGGTCGCAAATCCCGTGGCTGCGGGCAAGCAGGGAAGCAAGGATGTATTTTCGGGCAAGCTGGATAACCACATTAAGAAAACTTACCGGAAAGGAAACCAGGTGTTCTCGAGGAGGCGTTGTGATTGCAAAGAAAATGGAAGATCATCTTGGTTGTACTGGTTTTACTGGCGGCGGTGGGGTTTGTCCTGTCCCAGTACCTGCAGGCCCCGTCAGTGGAAGTTACACGGGTAGAGTTGACCACTCTCAAGCGGAGTTTCACGGAAGAAGGTCTTGTTGTCCCGCAGCACGAGCGCACGGTGGTTTCACTGCAAACCGCACGTGTTCAAGAGCTGCTGGTCCAGGAAGGTGACCGGGTGAACCGGGGTGAGCTCCTGGCCGTATTAGATGATGCGGAAATGATTTATTCCATGGAAGCGCTGCAGGCCCAGTTGGGCAGGCTGGAAGGTGAAAGAATGCAGCTGGAAGAGGAGCCCGGACCTGCCCAGGAGGAGAGCTACAAAATTCGCATTGCGGAAGCTGAAGCAAACCTGTCCTCGGCGGCCAGCCACCTGGAGCGAATGGAAAGCCTCTACGTGGAACGCTATGAACTCGGGGTAAAAGAAGCGGCGGAACGTTTGGCCGCGGCGGAAAGAAACTACACCAGGGTAACACAGCTTTACCAGGCGGAGATCGCTTCCCTGGTAGACTATGAACAGGCCCAGGATGCCCTGTCACAAGCAGAAAATTATCTGGCCCAGCAAGAGCACGCGCTACAGGTTTTTATTGAAGCAGAATACCAGCAGGCGGAAGAGCTGGTCAGACAGGCGGAGCGCAACCTGGCACAGCAAGAAAAGGCCTTGCAGGTTTTATTCGAGTCCTACCGACCTCCCCGGGGCAGCAGGGAAGTGATCGAAGCGAAAAGAAAGGCGCTCCAGGCCCAGCTGGACCTTGCCCAGTATCAGCTAAACTATTATCGCCTCTCGGCACCCATCAGTGGAGTGGTCTCCCAGGTTAATGCCCGGGAGGGAGAAATCACAGGCCCCCAGGTTTACCTCTTGAAACTGCTGCAAGAAGAGGATTTACGGGTAGAAACCAGGGTGCTCACCCGGGATATCTATGATCTTGCACCGGATATGCCCGTGAACCTGAGCCTGGAGCTTCGGGATAAAGAGATCCTGTTCCCGGGGAAAGTGGTGGAGATCGCCCCTTTCGCAGAAAAAAGCTTTTCGCCCCTGGGGTTGGAAGAGGAGCGGGTCAAGGTGACCCTCATCCCTCACCTCCCGGCAGGTGTGCAGATCGCCCCCGGCTACAGGCTCGACGTGGAATTTACCACGGAAGAACAACACGGGCTGCTGGTTGTGCCGAAAACGGCGCTTTTTACCTACCAGGGTGAGGATGCCCTGCTGGTTGTGGAAAACGAGCGGCTGCACCTGCGCACGGTTAGCACGGGCCTGGAAACCCGGCAGGAGGTTGCCATTCTTGCGGGTCTGGATGAAGGAGACCTGGTTGTCCTGGACCCTCAGCGCAGCCCTGCTGATGAAGATAGCAGGGTTTCATCCATTGTAGTTGAAACAGAAAACTGAGACACAC
>PWWY01000190.1 GCA_003561325.1 Syntrophomonadaceae bacterium
GCCCCGGGCCAAGAGCTTTCCCTTGACCGCGGGCCACCGCTTCCCCGTTTTTCCCCCGGAAGCGGCCGGGTTCACAATCAAAAAGGGTTTACTGTTTTCCATGTTAGCGAGTCCATTTCTTCGTGATGGTTCCTGCTGCAAGTTTAGAATTCAAGATTTTCCCGCGTATTCCTGCCTGGCGGCAAGGGAGGCGGGGAGAAAACAGCAAAACCCGGTTTATTACCGGGTTTTACCAGGCTATTCGAGAATAATTTATCACCGCGTACGAGAAAACTACTGGTTATCCCCTTCCAGGCTCGACCACTGTACGACGGAATCCGCTGCGGCTTCCTGGGGGAAGAATTCTTGAAAAATGCGGAAGTAGAGGCATTCTTCCCTGGTGCGGATGAGCAGCCCCGGGTTTTGTTCCCGGGCCCGGGCGAAATCTGCGTCGGAGATCCGCCTGGCGGCCAGCTGCTCCATCATTTCATTGCAGCCTGTCCCGTGGCTGAACTGGGCTTTGCGGCGCCAAACCACGCTTTCCGGCAGCTCACGGGTGAAGGCCCGCCGCAGGATCCATTTTTCCACCTGCTCTTTCCCGTGGATCTTCCAGGCCAGGGGAAGAACCGCGGCAAAGTCCATCACTTCCTGGTCCATAAAGGGGACGTGGGATTCCAGGGAATGCGCATTGTTCATGCGGTCTACCCGCTGAAAACCCATGGCATGACCGATGGAGATGATCTTTTGAAGTTCGCTTTCCACGGCCTCGTCCGATTCCAGCTCCTTGATATAGTGGTAGCCGCCGAACAGCTCGTCGGCCCCTTCCCCGCAGAGCACGGCGTGACAGCCCGCTTCGGCGGCGAGCCGGGAGGCAAAATAGTTGGCGATGGCGCTCTGGACCAGGGGAGCATCGAAGGACTCCAGGTAGTAGATGACTTCCGCGAGAACCTGCATGATTTCTTCTTCCGTGTAAACGTGCTCATGGTGCCGGGTTCCCACGTGTTGGGCCACCAGCTGGGCCGCTTGCAGGTCGGGACTGCCCTGCAGCCCCACGGCAAAGGTTCCCAGATCCGGCGAGATATGCCTGGCCGCGGCCGCCACGATGCTGCTGTCCAGGCCCCCGCTGAGCAAGATCCCCGGGCGTTCCTCTTCCAGGAAACGCCGCTCTACCGCGCGAACCATGATTTCGTTCAGCTGGCGGGCGGCTTTTTCGGGCTCCTCCGTCATGGGGTCGGGATCCGCAGCCGTTTCCTGTTCATAGGGCTGAAACCCGTGGCGGGGCGTATAATAATGTCCCGGGGGAAAGATATTGATGTCTTCCGTCACTTCTGCCAGTTCTTTGATTTCAGAAGCAAAATAGGTGGTGCCGTTTTCCTGGCCGTAATACAGCGGCTTGATCCCGAAGGGATCCCGGGCTACCAGGAGAGATTCCCCATCGGTGACCGCCAGGGCAAAGGTGCCTTCCAGTTCTTCCAAGAAATCCATGCCTTTTTTCTCGTAGAGACGGGCCACCAGGCTGCTGTTGTCGTGATCGAACAGCGCGCCGTGGAACAGGTATCCGTCGCAGACCGCGCTGGTTTCCCCGTTGCTGGAGAATGTTTCTACGTCCCCGGGCGATGCAGCCCCGTTTAAGCAGTTGCTCCTGTACCCCAGGGCGATGTCCTGCTTTCTGACGATCCCGGACATTTCACCCCGGTGCTCCAGTTTCGCTAACATTCTCCGTAAGTCCGCTTCGTCGGAACTGCCGTATGAAACGGCGATACCACTCATGGATTCAATCTCTCCCCTAAATTAAGATTTGTGAAAAACGTTACAACCTCTATTATAAAATAGCGACAGAAATATGTCAAATAATGGGCTCCAGCGGCCCGGGGCAGGCCCCCTTTCCCCACCCCCGCGTGCCGATCCGCGGCATTGATTTCCGGGGAGATGATCGATCTTGGAAGGACTTTGCCCGGCCGGTGTGGAAAACCTGTATAACACACGCGGGAAAGGATGGGTTGTTTTGAAGCTCACTGCCGAAGAGATTGTAAAAGCTGCCGGGGAAGGGCGGGTCAACCTCACTGCCGCAGAAGAAGCTGAGGTTCAGCACCAATCCCTGAACATCCTGGCACTGCTGGATGCCGTGCCCGGGGAGTCATTAAACGAGATCCCCGCGGCCTGCTACGGGCACAAGCAGCCCGGCAGCACGCGCCAGGATACCCGGGAGCCCTCGCTGCCCCTTGCAGCGGTGCTGCACAACGCCGCCGACACCGATGATTACTGCTTTCACGTGCCCCGTATCGTGGAATCCTAGGTCATACCCTTCCAGCTTGCCGGGAAAGGGGAGCCAAGAAATCCTTCTATAAATTACCGTCCAGAAAGGAGACCCGTGGTGAATTATCCTGACACACCGGCCCACCAGCTGGCCGCAAGGGTACAAGAAAAACCGGACTTGCTGGATCAAATGCCTGGGGATTACGCCGTGCTGTGCTCCAAGAGTCAAAACCTGCAAATCTTTATTTCCTTTGAACCCCAGGCCATCTTCCAGGAAGTATCTACCATCAAGCAAAGGTTGCTGGCAGGAAAATCCTTGCCCCTGGCTGGAGCTACTGTAGCCCTGGGGGATAATTTCTGCACGGCAGGCCTGGTGACGACCTGCGCTTCCAGGATGCTCTCCTCCTACGAACCCCCTTTGACGGCCCGGGCTGTCGACGCCCTGCGGGTACAGGGCAGCGTGATCATCGGCAAAGCCAACATGGAGGAGTTCGGCCTGGGTTCCACGGGGAACAGTTCTCATTACGGCGCCGCAAAAAACCCCTGGGATCCCGACCGCACGGCAGGCTGCGGCGCGGCCGCGGCCGCGGCCACCCTGGTATCTCTGGCCCTGGGCACGGATTCCTGCGGTGAGGCCAGGCAGGCGGCTTCCTACTGCGGCGTGTTGGCCCTGAAACCCTCGTACGGCAGGATCTCCCGCCGGGGGGTGATCGAGTACGCTCCTTCCCTGACACAGCCGGGCCTCATGGCTCGCAACACCCGGGATTTGGTCCTGGCCCTGGAAGCAACCGCGGGGGAAGATCCCGGCGATCCGACCTCTTTGAAACTGCTCGTTCCCGGCTACTTTTCCCGGGTGCACGAAGGGAGAAAGGGAAAAGGCCCTCTCAAGGTGGCTCTTTTGGAAGACTGGGATGCCGTGCCGACCCTGGAAACAGAAGTACGGGAAGCCTTCCAAGCGCAGCTGGACGATCTGCCTAAAGCCGGGCTGGAGGTAGAGGCCGTTTCCCTGCCATCCTTCCAGGAATCATCCCTGGCCGCCGCCGTGATCAGCGCCGTGGAGGCTTTTTCCAACCTGGCCAATTATGACGGGGTGCGTTTTGGTTACCGGGCTGAAGGCCCGTCGCTGCAGGAGATGTATACCGCCACCCGTACCAGCGGGTTCAGCTCCAAGTTGAAGCAGTTTATCACCTTCGGGGCCCTGGTTTCCTCGGAAAAATATTACACCTCCTACTTCGTGAAAAGCCAGAAGATGCGCACCCGCATTGCCCGGGAACTGGAAAGTTGCCTGGAAGAGTACGACCTGGTCTTAACCCCGACGGTGCCCTTTACGGCGCCCCGGCTCGAGAGACCCCGGGTCGCGTGGCAGCTGCCCGACCCCGCTCATTTCTTCACGGCAGCAGCCAATCTCAGCGGACTGCCGGCCCTGACTTTTCCGCTGCTGTCGCCCTCCGGCCTGCCGGTCGGGCTGCAGTTCATTGCCCGCTTTGGCGACGAAGCCGCCTTGCTGAAGGCCGCGCTGCTATTGGAGAAAAAGAACCCGCTGCAGTTTCCCCAACCGGGCTTCAAGGACCAGGGGGGGTGTGGGAGATGAACGAGCTGGAAACCGTCGTTGGCCTGGAAGTGCACGTGGAACTGTTGACCCAAACCAAGCTTTTCTGCGGCTGCAGCGCGGCCTTTGGCGCGGAACCCAACACCCAGGTTTGTGCCGTCTGCCTGGGGCTGCCCGGGGAAACTTTGCCCCGTCTTAACCAGCAGGCCCTGGAATTCGCCATAAAGGCCGCCCTGGCCTTGAACTGCAGCATCGCCGGGGAAGTTTCCTTTGACCGAAAAAACTATTTCTACGCCGACCTGCCCAAGGGCTACCAGATCTCCCAGTTCTTCCAACCCATCGGCACCCGGGGATACGTGGAAATCCAAAGCGCCGGGGAAATAAAACCGATCGGCATCCACCAGCTGCACCTGGAGGAAGACACCGGCAAACTGCTCCATGTTGGGGATATTCTTTCTTCCCCCTTCAGCCGGGTGGACTTTAACCGGGCCGGCGTCCCGCTGATCGAAATCGTCAGCGAGCCCGATCTTCGCTCCGCGGAAGAAGCCCGCCTCTTCCTGCAGAAACTGCGCAGCATCCTGCGTTACCTGGACGTTTCCGACTGCAAGATGGAAGAAGGGTCCATGCGCTGCGACGCCAACGTCAGCGTCAGGCCGCGGGGGAGCAGCGCCCTGGGAAAGAAAACCGAGCTCAAAAACATGAACTCCTTTCGCTCTGTCTATAAGGGTATCGAATACGAAGTGCAGCGGCAGTCCCGGTTGCTCCAGGAAGGCGGTGAAGTTCTGCCGGAAACCCGGCACTGGGACGAAGGGGCGGAACTCACCCGGGCCATGCGCAGCAAGTTCCTTTCGGCGAATTACCGCTGTTTCCCCGACCCCAACCTGCCGCCTCTTCTCACCTCCCGGGAACGCTTAAACGCCCTGCAGGAAGCCATCCCCGAGCTGCCCGATGCGCGCCTGGAGCGGTTCGTCAGGGAGTACAGCCTGCCCCGCTACGACGCGGAAATCCTCACGGCCACCCGGGAGCTGGCTGATTTTTACGAGAATACCCTGGCGGTTTTCCCCGTTCCCAAGGCGGTGAGCAACTGGACCATGGGTGAACTGCTGGGGCTGCTCAATGAAGCGGGCCAGGAGATCGGCACGTGCAAGATAACCCCCACAGACCTGGGTGAACTGCTGAAGATGGTCCAGGAAGAGATGATCAGCCGTAATATGGGGAAAGCGGTGCTGGAGGAGATGTTCGCCAGCGGGGAAAAGCCCGGTGTGATCGTGGAGAAAAAAGGCCTGGTCCAGATCTCCGACGAGGGAGCGCTGGCAGAAATTATCGCCCGGGTCATCGACCAGAACCCCAAATCAGTGGAAGATTATCGCGGCGGCAAAAAAAAGGCCGTGGGCTTCCTGGTGGGACAGGTCATGAAAGAAACCCGGGGGAAGGCCAATCCCCAGCTGGTCAACGAGATGCTCAAAAAGCAGCTGGAGGTATAAACGCAGCTGTCTATGTGGTCATCAGGGTATGCACACCCGGTCCTTTTCCCCGAGTCTAGAGGCCCAGGGGCCAGACCCGCATGATCAGGGGGACAGCCACGACAACGATGACGATTTCAAGCGGCAAGCCCATGCGCCAGTAGTCTCCAAACTGGTACCCGCCCGGCCCCATCACCAGGGTGTTGGACTGGTGTCCGATTGGGGTCAAGAAGGCGCAGGATGCTCCTATGGCCACCCCCATTAAAAAGGGGTCGGGGGAAGCACCCATACCGCTGGCAATCCCCAGGGCAATGGGAGCCATGAGGACCGCGGCGGCGGCATTGTTAACCAGGTCCGAGAGAAACATGGTGGCTACCAGGACAATCGTAAGGGTGGCCCAGGGGGCAATTTGGCCGGCTA
>PWWY01000084.1 GCA_003561325.1 Syntrophomonadaceae bacterium
AATGCCGCCACTGCGACCCCGCACCCTGTATGGCAGTTTGCCCTACGGGAGCCATTAAGAGGACCCCGGATGGGGAGATCGTGCTGATCGATGGGGAAAAATGTATTACCTGTGCCATGTGCGCGATGGTCTGCCCCTTTGATGTGATCCGTTACTACCCGTCTGCAGAAACCTTGAAAGGAAAACTGGTGGCCCTGAAATGTGATCACTGCCAGGAAAGGCAGGAAAGAGGGCTTGAACCGGCCTGTGTGGAAACCTGCAAGGTGAACGCTCTTCTCTTCGGGGAGATTAATGAACTGGTGGAGAAAGCCAGCAGCCGGTTGGCCAGGGTTGTTTCCAGCGCTGCTGCTGTGGTGCCCCCGGAACCGTTAAAACTCCCTCCCCATTATGAAGCATGGCGCCAGTGGGGGGAAGCGGTTTCCAGACTGGATGCTGAACGGTGATTCCCCGTTGTCAATGAATTGCTTCTCGACATTTTTTTGGAGGAGGATGACCATGTCTGCAAAGTTTAACCAGCAGAGTGCTGCCGAAGATGCACAACAAATCCTGCGGCGGGCAGGAGAAGAACAGGTGGAGACGGTTTGGGACCGCCTGGAGGCCCAAAAACCCCAGTGTGGCTACTGTTCCCTGGGGTTAAGTTGCAGGAACTGCGCCATGGGACCCTGCCGCATCGACCCCTTCGGAGAAGGTCCTCAAAAGGGGGTCTGCGGAGCGGATGCCGACGTGATCGTGGCAAGAAACCTGGCCCGCACCATTGCGGCCGGAGCATCGGCCCATTCCGATCACGGCCGGGATATCCTGGAGGCATTGTATCATGTCGGAAGGGGTGAAACAGAGTCATATCGCATTGCCGATGTAGAGAAGCTTAAGCGGATCGCCGGTGAATACGGGGTTTCAACGGAAGGGAAAGATCCCCGGGAAATTGCCCGGGCGCTCTCCTGGGAGATGATGGAGGATTTTGGCATCCGCAAGGAAGTCCTCACCTTCGTCGGACGGGTTCCCCCTGCCCGGCGGGAACTTTGGGAAAAGCTGGGCATCACACCCCGTGGTATCGACCGCGAGAACGTGGAGACCTTGCACAGGACCCATATGGGGGTAGACAACGATTACGTGAATATTCTTCTGCACGCCATGCGCACCAGCCTTTCCGACGGCTGGGGCGGATCCATGGTCGCCACGGAGGTTTCTGATATTCTCTTTGGGACCCCTTCCCCGGTTTCCTCCCGGGCTAACCTGGGCGTGCTAAAGGCTGATGAAGTAAACATTGCTCTCCATGGCCATAACCCCATGCTTTCCGATGTCATTGTCCAGGCTGCCCAGGACCCAGAACTGCAGCAGCTGGCAAAAGAAAAAGGGGCGAAAGGAATTAACCTGGTGGGCCTCTGCTGTACCGGCAACGAGCTACAGATGCGCCGTGGCATTCCCATGGCCGGCAACCACCTCATCCAGGAGCTGGTAATCATGACCGGCGCCCTGGAAGCCATGGTGGTGGACTACCAGTGTATCATGCCCTCTGTAGTTAATGTTGCAAAATGCTTCCATACCAGCGTGATCTCTACTTTTGATAAAGCCAAGTTTACCGGAGCCACTCATATTTCCTTTGATCCGCTACGGGGATTGGAAATCGGCAAGGAGATTGTGAGGAAGGGAGTTGAGAATTACCCCAATCGCCTCCAGGAACGGGTCCGTATTCCCAATTCCCCTACCGAGATGATGGCCGGTTTTTCCGTGGAATCTATCGTGGCCGCTCTCGGTGGAAGTCCGGAACCCCTGGTAGATGCTATCAAGACCGGCAAGATTCGGGGAGCGGCAGCCGTTGTTGGGTGCAATAACCCTAAAATAAAGCATGATTATGGACATGTAACCCTGACCCGCCGCCTGATCGAGAATGATATCCTGGTGGTTGTAACAGGATGCAGCGCCGTTGCCAATGGTAAAGCCGGGCTCATGATGCCGGATGCGGCGGAGCTGGCAGGACCCGGGCTCAAAGAAGTATGTAAAGCCTTGGGTATCCCTCCTGTTCTACACATGGGTTCATGCGTCGATAATACCCGGATCCTGGTCCTGGCCGCTGCCCTGGCCAATTTCCTGGGAACTGATATCCAAACTCTACCCCTGGCAGGGGCAGCTCCGGAGTGGTATTCGGAAAAAGCAGTCTCCATCGGGACGTACGTGGTTGCCTCGGGGATTTACACGGTGCTGGGACTGCAGCCGGCTATATTCGGCAGCCCTAACGTAGTCAACCTGCTGGCAAGTGGATTGGATGAAGTGGTAGGAGCTACCTTCGCGGTAGAGCCGGACCCGGAAAAGGCTGCCGTGCTTATCCGCAGGCACATCGAAAAGAAGAGGAAAGGTTTGAACCTGCCCTTTGACGAACCGGATCGGATCAACATGCCAGAATCGCCGTCGGCATAATCTCCGGGGGTCAAGACAAGGAGGTTTTTATGAAAATCGTGATCATCGGTGCCGGTCCGGCCGGAGTCGCGGCAGCTGAGGCCATTCGGGAACATGACAGGCAGTGCCAGATCGTCATGTTAACCAGTGAACCGTACCCCCCTTATTCTCCGCCGGCCCTGGCCGAATATTTCATGACCGGCCGCCCCATCCATTTCTGGAAAGGTGAAGATTTTCCAGAACGCCTGCAGCTGGATTACCATCCTGCCAGCCGCGTGCTGGTGGTACAGCCCGGCGAGCAGCGGCTGGTCCTTGATCAAGGCCGAGATCTTCTTTACGACCAGCTGATCATTGCCTCCGGAGGTAGGCTCTATGCTCCCATCAGCGGCGCGGAAAAGGAAGGGATTCACAATTTTAAATCCTTACAGGCCGGCACAGGGCTTTTGGAAAAGGTGAGAGCCAAGCGCGTCGGCAGTGCGCTGATCGTCGGAGCCGGTTTTATCGGCGTGGAGGTAGCCTTCTTACTCCATGAGCTGGGGTTAGAGGTAACCCTGCTGGTTCGTTCCCGGGTAATGCGCGGGATGCTGGATCCCGAGTCTTCGCAGAAAGTAGAGGAGATCCTTTTATCGCGGGGCATTGAGATCAGGGGAGGCCCGGATGCCGACGCCACCGGTTTTGTTGGCGAACGGCAAGTTGAAGGCGTGGAGATGCGTTCCGGTACAGTGTTGAAGGCCGATATCTATGTAGCTGCCACGGGGTTAAAGCCCAATATTGATTTCCTGAAAGGATCCGGTATCGCTACGAACTGGGGTATCCTGGTGGATGAGCATCTCCGCACGAATTTCAACAATATCTATGCGGCCGGCGATGTGGCTGAAACCAGGGACCGGATTACAGGGCAGCGTGTTGTTTACCCTAATTACCCCAATGCCGTGGAACAGGGTAGGATTGCAGGCTATAACCTGCTGGGTCTTAACCAGGTCTATCACGGAGCGGAAGCCATGAACAGCATGAAGCACCTGGGTTTGCCGGTGATGGCTGTGGGTTCCATGGAGGGAGAGGAGTTACGGACAAAGCGCGCAGAAAACCTGCGCAAGCTCTGGGTGAAGGACGGCCGGCTGGTGGGCTTTCGCCTGATAGGTGACATCAGCTGCGCCGGGATATACTTGAGCTTGATGAGGAGGGCCGAGGATATCTCTACCATTAAGGATGACCTGCTGGACGCCAACTTTGGTATGGGCTACCTGGCAGGCCTGGCTTTAGAGCCCCAGATGGGCCCGATCGGGTCGGGATGAGATGAGATAGTTTGCACCGTCTGCATATAAGCTTCTTTCCGCCATTGACGAGCGCAGGAAAGGTTTAGGCTTGAGTTAGCTGGAATGGAAAACGCCGTCATAAGCAAAGCCATGGAGCAGAGTAGCGACTCCATGGCTTTGTTTTGCCTTCCGATAAGGGGTAACGGGTCCACCGGTTTACCCGCGTTTATTCGATCACAATTTTCAACTGGACCTGCCCTACCCCGATGGACCGGGTCAACCCGATCTCGTAAGCCGAACTGCGGGAAAGGTCAATGATACGATCCGGGTGCCGCACCTGGCAGGGGCCCCGGTCGTTGATCCGCACCCAGGTACTCTTACCCGTTTCCAGGAAGGTAACTTCAACCATGGTGTTGAAGGGAAGACTGGGGTGTGCTGCGGTGCTGGCGGATTTATCATAGATTTCACCATTGGCCGTTCTTCTCCCATGAAAAACCCCGCCATAAGAAGTGGCCTTGCCTTCAACATAATAAACGAGCCGCGCCTTTTGCTCCAGCTGACGGCGCATTTCCTCTTCCATCCCGTTTATTCTTTTAAATTCGCTGAAGGACTTGAAAAGACCATGGTTTTCCCGGTATTGGATGATCTCCCGGGACGCCTGCTCATCGAGGCCTAGAAGCAGGAGTTCCCAGAACGTGGCCGTATTAACATCTATTTTTTCATCTTGACGATAATCTAAAAGATCGACATGGTTGCTGATCGCGACAGGAAGATTCTCGTCGCTGCTGGAAATCGCGATCGTCCTGGTGCGATCATTCCATTCCACGAAGCAGCCCAGCTGCTCTACCGTGGATCGAAGAGGCGCAAAAAGACGATTTTGTATTTTAAAAGCGGGAACTTCTACCGCGGATTCATGTACGTCCTGTAAATCATCATCCTCTTCTGTGACAAAGATGATTTTTCGATCATCTTTCGCAGCCAAGGCCACTTCGTTGTTCACGTCCCAAATGATCGTCGCGTTCAACGCCTCCAGCAAGGGCCGAACGGGGATCACTGCCTGGCCATCCTGGATAAAAGGTGGAAAACCCAGCCATACCTCCTCATCGTTCACGGTTATACCAATTTCCCCGGCAACAACGATTCCTGAAAAGGCCAGCAGGATGACCAGGGCTATAGCAAAAACAACTGTCCTGCGCATCATCAAGTACTCCTTTCAAAAATTAAGGCTTCTTAACAAATGGTGCTCCTGAACTACATTGCACGCTATTTCTTCATAAAAAAAACGAAAAAAAAATATCCCGGAGATTCATTATACTAGAAAAAGAAAAAAAAACCAAGAAAAAAAATAAAAATCCCCTAAAATAGGCGATCTTGAGGCTCATAACATTTTATGACCAAATGTTAAAATAATTAACAATTATCCTGCTCCGCGCAGGCGGTTACAAGGAGATCCTCCTTGTCCAGCCTTAACGCTCATTCATCTATTGCGGTCGCGTCGTAGCAATATAACGGTCGCGTCGGGGCAAGATAAAGCATCCTGCTGATCCAAAGGATGCCTTTCAAGTGGGTTAATGAGCAAACCTGTAAGCCGAGTTCTGTATCTCCCCGGGGGGAGCGGCAGCCATCTATCTAGGACACCAGTTGCCTGGCGCCTCCAGCGACTCATACCCGAGGGATTCAGCGGGCAACTTCATCTCCCTCCTATTCAGTCTTGCTCCGGGTGGGGTTTGCCTAGCCGGGCGGTCTCCCGTCCGCTGGTGCGCTCTTACCGCACCGTTGCACCCTTACCTTTTGCAGCGCAAAAGGCGGTTTTTTTCTGTGGCACTTTCCTTAGGGTTGCCCCCACTGGGTGTTACCCAGCACCCTGCCCTGCGGAGCTCGGACTTTCCTCGAAAGTGCAGAACACTCCCGCGACTGCCCGGTTTACTCATTGTCTTTAATAGCCGCTTTTCTTTCTACCCAGAGTTTAACATAATTCGCTCTTCCTGTCAAAATAAGCCCGAAAAT
>PWWY01000225.1 GCA_003561325.1 Syntrophomonadaceae bacterium
AAACCACAAGCATCGCCTCCTGGTTGGAATTAGGGAGCCTCTCTTACCTTGATATTATATCTTATGCCCTGATCGGCGTCAAGCACTTTAGCGTTTTCAACCCTTGCAGGCGGCTATCTTCTCCGCCAGCTTTCCAGGGTTCGTTTAACGTGTTCCGAAAGGCGTTCATCCAGCACACAGCGTGTGGAAATATCCAGGTATCCTTGTCGCCTCAAGGATTTTCTCACTTCTTGCAGGCGGGCGCGCAATTCCTGGGCAGGGATCCTGAGACCGCCTTTCCAGAGAACCAATCGCTGCTCCAGGTAATCCGAAGAAGCCACTTCGATATCCTGGCCATGGCTGGCTGCAACCGCTACCAGGCGTTCAATGTAAGCATCAGCCGTTTGTCCCTCTGCGGTAAACACCACTTCCAATCCTTTGGCTTCTTCCCGCAAAGATCCTTTGCCGCTGGAACGATAGGCGTCGAAAACAATGGTGATGCGATCCCAAACCAAAGGGGTAAATTCCCGTAAGATCTCCACGCACTTTTCCCTGGCTGCTTCCATATCTTCCTGGCGCAAATGAGCGAACTCCGGCCAATTATTAATAATGTTGTAACCATCAATGACAAGCCAGGACATGGATATCCCCTTGATCAGAAAATTCGTGCTTTAGGATTGCTTACTGCGCTGTTTAAAAACCTGGGACATCAGGATTCCACCCGCAACGGATACATTCAAAGATAAGAGGGGACCCAGCATGGGGATGTGCAGCAGAACGTCACACTTTTCACGGAGCAAGCGGGACAAGCCCTGTCCTTCACTGCCCAGGACCAGGGCCAACGGTAAGGCAAAATCAACCTGGTCGTAAGGCGTGTTTTCGCCCATCTCGGCACCCATGATCCAGTATCCTTCCTTTTTTAATCGTTCCACCTCACGATGGAGATTGACGGCCCGGGCCACGGGCACATGAGCCAGGGCACCCGCCGAGGCTTTAAAAACAGCAGGTGTTACACCACAGGCCCGATCGGAAGGAATAATCACGCCCCCCACACCGAAACAGGAAGCCGAGCGCAACAACGAACCAAAGTTGTGGGGGTCTTGAAGATGATCTAAGATCAGCAAAAAGGGGTGGCTCCCGGGAAGCCCCGAACGATGTGCTAATTCCAGCAATTCTTCTATCTTGAGATAGCGGTATGGCCGGGTTAGAGCGACTACGCCCTGGTGAATTTGCTCTTCCGCTTTCTGGTCAAGTTCATCTCGGGACACATGTTTCAGCGGGACATTTCGCTCAGAAGCCGCCTGCTTGATCTCCTCAATCACACGACCGTGTGCGCTTTCCTGTACGTATACTTTCTGCAATAAGATCTGCGTGCCGCGCAGGGCTTCTAATACGGGCTGTCGCCCCCCGATGATGGTATACTCCAGGCCAACCACTTCTTGCTTCTTCTTGCCGCCGGGGGGTTTCTTATGGGTATCTTTGCGTTTATTCATGATGCTAAAAACCTCTGTCGGGCAGAAGCAATTCTTCCATGGCGCCGAAGCTTTCGGGAGCAGTAGAACGGGCCAGTTTAAAGACGGCCCAGGCATATTCCTGGATCTCTTTCTGGGCGTGCTTGTCTGTCCGCAGCACTAAAAAATTGATCAACGAACTGCCGTTGACCGTCCAGTAATACCGGGTGTAAAGGCCAACGGGAAGGAGGGAGCGTGCAAGTTCCCTGCGCATGCGGTGGAGGCCCACCATCTCTTCGTACAGGTCAAAACAACGATCGTTGTGGTTCTTCCAGGCCTCTAACTGTGCCCCTTGCAGCCCCTCGGGGATAAAATAATCCCGCTCTGCGGTACAATACCGCAGGGATTCCTCGTTATAGGACCCGATGCGATGCCGGTGCCACTGGCGGGCGACAAAGAGGGGGCACTTCACATCAAAGGTAAAAACCATGGCTTCGAAAGGCGTCATGTGTTTGTTTTTCAAAAGGTGCCGCAGCAGTTTGCGGTCGCTTTCCAGCCCTTTCGATTCACTCTTCCAGCAGCGGCGGGCATTGCGCACCACCGCATCATCGCCGCCCATCCACTCCACCAGTTCCACGTAGCCGCTGTTTAATACGGGGATCCTGTTCATGCTTCTTTTTTTTCCTCCGCAGCAATTTTCCAGCGCACGCCCTGGGGTGTATCTTCCAGGATGATGCCTCTTTCTCGAAGCTGATCACGAATACCATCAGCCAAAGCCCAGTTTTTCGCTTTGCGTGCCTCTTCTCTCTGGTCGATCAATTCCTGGATTTCACTTTCCAGGTCGGAATAATTGGCCGTTTCCATGTAGCCGAAGATCTCATTGGTTTCCCTGAAAAAATCCAAGATGAGTCGAATGACATTGGCTTTTTGACCCGCAGTGCGATTGAGGTACGTGTTTGTCTCCCGGGCCAGGTCAAAGAGAACGGCCAGGGCTTCCGCCGTGTTGAAATCGTCATCCATGGATTCGATAAACCGCTGCTTTGCCTCTTCCAGTTTGCGCAAAAGGGTTTGTTCGATCTCATCGGGCTCACCCTCACCCACTTTCTTCATCCGATCCTGCAGGTTAAAGAACGCGGTATTGAGTCTTTCCAGGGCCTTCGAGGCCTGCTGGATCTGTTCTTCCGAAAAGTTGATGGGGTTGCGGTAGTGAGCCGACAGCATGAAAAACCTCAGCACCATGGGATCCACTTTTTGGCGCAGTTCCCGCACGGTCCTAAAATTGCCCAGGCTCTTGGACATTTTTTCCTGGTTAATATTCAGGTAACCGGCGTGTACCCAGTATCGGGCAAAAGGCTTGCCCGTGGCTCCTTCACTCTGTGCAATTTCGTTTTCGTGGTGGGGGAAAATCAAGTCCTGTCCACCCGCATGGATGTCGATGGTTTCTCCCAGATATTCCATGGACATGGCAGAACACTCGATATGCCATCCCGGACGGCCTTGGCCCCAGGGGCTCTCCCAGGATGGCTCGCCCGGCTTTTCTTTTTTCCAGAGCGCAAAATCCATGGGATGTTTTTTGCGGGCATCGATCTCCACCCGGGAACCCAGCTCCAGTTCTTCCAGGTTTTGATGGGACAACTTGCCGTAATCTGGAAATGATTCGACCTGGAAATAGACATCCCCGTCCACTTCATAGGCCATGTCTTTCTCCAGCAGCTGCTCGATGATTTTTATGATCTGGGGAATGTATGCGGTGGCCTTGGGTTGGTGGTCAGCCGGTTGAACGCCAATGGCAGCAGCATCTTCCTCATAAGCCTGGATAAAGCGCTCGGCCAGTTCTGCTACGGTAATGCCGAGCTCAGCTGCCCGGTTGATCATCTTGTCATCAATATCGGTATAATTCTGCACATAGGTTACATCATAACCCCGGTATTGCAGATACCGCCGAAACACATCGAACAGAATAAACACACGGGCATTTCCAATATGAAAGTAGTCATAGACCGTGGGGCCGCAAGCGTAGAGGCCCACCTTTCCTTCTTGAACAGGGATAAGTAGGTCTTTTTTCCGGGTAAGGGTATTGTACAGCTTGATCACTTTTCTCCTCCTCTCAGCTAACTGTTCCTTATTAATAACGCCACAACGTTTGATTTAGGTTATCCTGAACAAGTAAAAAACCGCCTCTTGTCGAATACAGAGACGATTATTACCGCGGTTCCACCCTGCTTGGGGACACATGTCACCCCGCTTGAACCCATAACGCTGGTTGCGTGCGATCCTAACAGGAAAGGCTTCGTGATCCTGCTCAGATCGAAGCTCCAGGGTGCACTTCCACCCGGCCGCATATACTGAGAACTCCTTCCAGCCGATGGGAGTTCCTCTCTGTCAGGCTGGCCCGGTATACTCTTCCCCTTCTTCGCCGTTGCCCTATCCATTTATTATATAAATCATTATAGACCTGGCTGCCCCACCTGTCAACATGCTATCGAGTGCAATCATTTATTCTTTACTCGCTGGTCTGCTGAATCAGTACAAGGGCATACGCTGCTATGCCTTCGCCACGTCCTGTAAATCCGAGGTTTTCGGTCGTCGTTGCTTTTACGGAAACCGCGTCTTTGCCGATTCCCAGCACCCGGGCGATATTCTCGCGCATCCCCTCCAGGTATGGGGACAAACGGGGTTTTTGCGCCACGACTATGCTGTCAAGGTTGACAACCGTATACCCGCCTTGCTGCAAAAACCCCTTGACTTCTTCCAGCAAAACCAAGCTGGAAATATCTCGATAGCGATTGTCATCCGGGGGAAAGTGACTTCCTAGATCGCCCAGGGCCGCCGCACCTAACAGGGCATCCATGATGGCATGGAGGAGCACATCAGCATCGGAGTGACCCATTAACCCCATGTGATAGGGAACCTGTATGCCACCCAGAATAAGAGAGCGGTTTTTTTGCAAAGGGTGAACATCGTATCCCGTTCCAACACGTAGATTCAGGGCAAAAACCTCCTTGCCAGACGGCAACGATCCGGCCATGCCGTAACCCTCATCCCTCAGCGACAACCCGGCCTCCAACCGCAGTCAAAATCTTCATCCATTTCATTTTTCGGAAAGGAAATATGCCTTGCTTTAAAAAGAAGCTCGGCCAGCAGTAAATCCTGCGGTGTCGTAAGCTTGATATTTTCTTCATCCCCGGCGATGACCTTAACCGGTATGCCCATTTTTTCCAGCAGCACGGCTTCATCGCTGCCCAAAAATTGGCTGCTCCGCGCCTGGTTATGAGCATCGAGAAGTAAGGAAAATAAAAAGCACTGGGGTGTTTGCACGGCAACCAGGGCGTTCCTGCTGGGAGTCGATAGGACCAGGCCATCATCACCGACGGTCTTGACCGTATCGTTTAGGGGAATGCCACAAATGGCCGCACCAAAATCGAACGCTTCCTGGCAGACTGACCTGATCAGTCCAGGGGTAACCAGGGGGCGCGCTCCATCGTGGACACAGACATAACCGTTCCCTGGAAAATCCATCTGCTGCAGCCGGGTCAGGCCGATAGAGACAGTATCCTGCCGTTCTTTGCCGCCAGCGAAAACGAAAAGATCCTTTTCCTGGGGGAAAAAGGGGCTCAGCACCCACTTTCGAAACAGTGCCTCCTCTCCCGGTGTCACCAGCACAAACACAGGTGAAAACAAGCCCAAGCCCAAAAACGCCTGCAAAGTATGGGCCAGGACTGGTTTTCCCGCGATTAAGATATACTGTTTGTTTCGATTTTTCCCCATGCGTGAAGCTTGACCGGCAGCGGGAATGAGCAGAGCGGTAGGTTTGGTTTCCATTTAGTGATCACCGAAAGTGCAGATAGATAGTATTATTTCAGGGAGATCTTCTCAGGAAAGCTCGACTTCGGCTTCGCAAAAATCATCCGCCCGGCAGAAGTTTGTAAGACACTGGTCACAAGTACCTCTATCGTATCCCCAATGTAGCGCTTTCCACCCTCCACAACAATCATGGTTCCATCGTCCAGGTAGGCGACGCCCTGCCCCGCTTCTTTACCATCCTTGATGATCTGGGCCAGCATCTCTTCTCCGGGAAGCACCACGGGCTTGACAGCATTGGCCAGCTCGTTGATGTTTAAAACTGCGACCCCCTGCAATTCACAGACCTTGTTTAAGTTAAAATCGTTGGTCACGATCTCTCCTCCCAGGTCCTGGGCCAGCTTGACGAGTTT
>PWWY01000100.1 GCA_003561325.1 Syntrophomonadaceae bacterium
ATGATGGGCCTCAGGGGGGAAAAGAAATGAAAGACGTGATGGGCGTAATTTACGTGAATGACGATGACGAGGCACTTCAGCCCTTAACCAAAGACCGCTGCGTGGCTTCCGTTCCCTTTGGTGGCCGCTACCGCCTGATTGATTTCATTCTCTCCAGCATGGTTAATTCAGGCATTTTTAATGTTTCTGTTTTCACGGTCCGAAAGTACCGTTCTCTTATGGATCACCTGGAAACAGGGAAGTCGTGGGATTTAAACCGCAAGCAAGACGGTTTGTTCATCCTGCCACCCCAGACTCACTACCACTCGTCCGAATTTCAAGGTGCCCTGCAGAGCTTTAACCAGCACCTGGATTATTTCCACCGCAGCCGGCAGGATTACGTGGTGATTTCCGGGAGCAACCTGGTGTGCAACCTGGACTTAACCCCGGCCGTGTCCTTTCACCGGGATTCAGATGCGGATATCACCATCCTCTACAAAGAAGTAGAAGGCCCGGAGCCGGATTTTGCTGGCTGTGGAAAGGTCGTCACTGAAGAGGACGCGCGCGTCCTGGATATTATCAAGGATTCCAACCCCGCCCGGGGAGAAAAAGCCGCCCTCTGCATTTATATTATGAGAAAAGCCCTGCTGCTGGATTTGATCCAGCAATGCGCCGAAGCAGGGAAATTCAACTTGCTGGAAGACGGCATTATCGGGAATTTACAGACCCTGAAGGTGTGTGCATTTCCGGCAGAAGGTTTCCTTTCCATGATCAGTTCCATTGGTCTTTTTTACCGACGGAATATGGATCTTTTACAGCCCTCGGTCTGGGGTGAACTTTTTTTTCAGCCGGGTTTAATTTATACCAAGGTGAAAGATGAACCGCCAACCCGGTACACGGAGGATGCCGTTGTACAAAATTCCATCCTGGCCAACGGCTGCATTATCGAGGGGGACGTGGAAAACAGCGTTCTCTTTCGGGGTGTGCGTGTGCACAAAGGAGCCCACGTCAAAGACAGCATTGTTTTGCAGCGGAGTGTGATTGGGGAAAATGCCCGGGTAGAGTATGCGATCCTGGACAAAGAAGCTTATGTCACTGCCCACAAGACCCTTCGTGGGGAGGAAAGAAAGCCTGTGGTGCTTGGAAAAAGAAAAATCGTTTGAACGGGCGAGGAGGATTTTTATGAACGTCCTGTTGGTTGCTTCTGAAGGGGCCCCTTTTGCGAAAACCGGTGGGTTGGCCGACGTGATCGGCTCACTTCCTCTTGAGCTCAGGAAACAAGGGGTAGATGCCCGGGTTGTGATGCCCAAATACGGAACTATTCCCTTCCAACTCCGCTCGAAAATGAAACTTCGTAAACGCCTGACCGTTTCCCTGGGCTGGCGCTTTCAGTATTGTGGAATCCTGGAGGCTGAATATGCGGGCATTCCGTTTTACTTCGTGGATAACGAATACTATTTCAAGAGGGATAAGCTCTACGGATACAACGATGATGCCGAGCGGTTCGCCTTTTTTTCCCGGGCTTCCTTGGAGAGCCTGCCCTTCCTGCACTTTCAACCCCAGGTTATTCATGCCCATGATTGGCAGGCAGGCCTGGTCAGCGTGTTTTTAAAAACCCAGCAGGGTGCCGACCGGTTTTATCGAAATATCCGCACGGTTTTTACGGTCCACAATTTACATTACCAGGGGGTTTTCCCGCGGGACCTCCTGGAAGAACTGCTGGAACTGGGGCCGGAGCTCTTTACCCTGGATGGTCTGGAATTTTACGGTCAGGGTAGCTACCTGAAGGCCGGGCTGGCGTTTTCTGATTATATAACCACGGTAAGCCCAACCTACGCGGAGGAAATCAAAACGCCTTATTATGGCAAACGACTGGAAGGTTTGCTGCAAAAAAGGAGTGACCGGCTGAAAGGGATCATCAACGGCATTGATTACGAGGTGTATAACCCTCAAACGGACCCCCACCTCTTTGTGAACTACGAAGATTCGCTGGATAAAAAAAGCGAAAACAAGCTGAAGCTGCAGGAGCTCCTGGGTTTGACCCGGGATAAAACCATCCCCCTTCTAGCTTTCATCGGTCGGCTGGTGGAGCAAAAAGGATTGGACCTGGTGATGCACGTCCTGGAAGAGCTGCTGGCCCTCAACCTTCAGCTTGTTTTCCTGGGGACCGGGGAACCGTCCTATGCCGACCGCCTGCAAGAGCTCGCTCAGCGCTACCCGGAGCGGCTCTCCGTTACCCTGGATTTTGATGATTCCCTGGCGCGGAAGATCTATGCCGGCGCGGATATCTTTTTCATGCCCTCCCGCTTTGAGCCCTGCGGGATCAGCCAGATGATCGCCATGCGCTACGGAACCGTACCCCTGGTGAGAGAAACGGGAGGGCTAATTGACTCCGTGCAACCTTACAACGAGTTCACCGGCACAGGAAACGGGTTTAGCTTTAAAAATTTCAACGCTCACGAGATGCTCCACACCGTTAGACGAGCCCTGGAATTCTACCACGACGCCGCGGTTTGGCCGGTGATTGTGAAAAATGCCCGGCAGAAAGATTTCAGCTGGCAGCGCTCTGCGCGCGAGTACATCCAGGTTTACCGGGAGTTACTTGAAGTATAGGAAGGGGAAAGCCGATGTTTTCGGACAAAGAACATTTTAAAGCGGCCTTCGTTGAAAGACTGGAAACCATTCACGGAAAAAGCGTCAGCGAATCCACCGCGGCAGACGAATACATAACCCTGGGCAACATGATCCGGGACCACCTTACCCGTAACTGGATTGCCACCAATAATCGTTACCGGGAATCAGGGGAAAAACAGGCCTACTACTTTTCCATGGAGTTTCTGCTGGGGCGTCTGCTGGACAACAACCTGATCAACCTGGGCATCCGGGATATCTGTAAAGAAGGGCTTTCCGAGTTGGGGGTGGACCTGGAGGTGTTGATCTCCGAAGAGCCCGATGCCGGATTGGGGAACGGAGGTCTGGGTCGGCTGGCCGCTTGCTTCCTGGATTCCCTGGCTTCCCTCAGCCTGCCTGGACATGGCTGCGGGATCCGCTACAAGTACGGCCTCTTCGAGCAGAAAATCGTGGAAGGACACCAGGTGGAACTGCCGGAATACTGGCTGCGCGAAGGCAATGTCTGGGAATTCCGCAAGTTCGATAAAGCCGTGGAGGTGAGGTTTGGAGGGACCGTCCGCGTGGAGAACACCGGCAAGAAGTTGGTCTTTCACCACGAAAACTACGAACCGGTCCTGGCGGTTCCTTATGACATCCCCATCACCGGTTATCTGAACAAAACGGTTAATACACTCCGCCTCTGGAGCGCGGAGCCGGATCCGACCTGCGATGCGTTTTTAACTTCGGGCCTGGAGAGCCAACAAAAAGCTCTGGAATATAAATATTCCATCGAATCCATTTCCCAGTTTCTCTATCCCGACGACACCAATTTTGAAGGCAGGGTGCTCCGCCTCAAACAGGAGTACTTCCTGGTCTCCGCCGGACTGCAGAGCATTATTCGGGCTTACAAGCGGCGTAAAAGCTCCCTGCATGACCTACACAATAAAATAGCTTTTCATATCAACGATACCCACCCGGCCCTGGCTGTGCCAGAACTGATGCGCATCCTCATGGATGTGGAAGGGTTTAGCTGGGAAAAAGCGTTTAAGATTACCACCCAGGCCATCTCTTATACCAACCACACGACCCTGGCGGAAGCGCTGGAAACGTGGCCGGAAGAAATTTTTAAAGAACTCTTGCCGCGGATTCATATGATCGTGGTCGAGTTGAACGAGCGGTTTTGCCGTGAACTCTGGAAACAATATCCCGGCGATTGGGACCGCATCCACAAAATGGCTATCGTCGCCGACGGACGGGTGAAGATGTCCCACCTGGCGATCGTGGGCAGTCACAGCGTAAACGGCGTGGCCAAGATCCACACCAAGATTCTCAAAAAGCGCGAGATGAACCTGTTCTACCAGTATTTCCCACAAAAATTTAACAACAAGACCAACGGGATCACCCACCGCAGGTGGCTGCTCAAGGCCAATCCCCTGCTGGCAGAACTGATCAGTGACGTAATCGGGAAAGGTTGGACCCGGCACCCTGACGACCTGATTGCGCTGGAGCGCTACTCCCGTGATGCTTCCTTCCAGGAAAAGCTCTTTCGGGCCAAACAGGCGAACAAGGAAAAATTGGCCCGCTATATCAAGGAACACAATGGGATCGCTGTGGATGTCGAATCTATTTTTGATATCCAGGTCAAGCGTATTCACGCCTATAAACGCCAGGTTTTGAATGCCCTGCATATCATGCATCTCTATTACCGCCTCAAAGAAAATCCGGACATGGATTTTTTCCCCCGGACCTTTATTTTTAGTGGAAAAGCGGCTCCCGGCTATCACCAGGCCAAGCGCACGATCAAGCTGATTACCTCTCTGGCGGAACAGGTCAATTCCGACCCGCAGGTAAACCAGCTGATCAAAGTGGTCTTCCTGGAAAACTACCGGGTTTCCCTGGCCGAATTAATTATTCCCGCAGCGGATCTCAGCGAGCAGATATCCACCGCCAGCAAGGAAGCCTCGGGCACTGGAAATATGAAGTTTATGATGAACGGCGCCGTGACCATTGGCACCATGGACGGGGCCAATATTGAGATTTTTGAAGAAGTCGATAGTGAAAACATGTTTGTTTTTGGTCTTTCTTCCAGCGAGGTGATCAGCTACTACCTGCACGGGGGCTATCGCTCTTATGATATCTATGAAAAAGATCCCCGGGTAAAAGTGTTGATGGACCAGTTGAGTGCGGGATTCTCTGGAAATTCCCGGGGAGACTTTCAGACGATTCATGATTGTCTCCTGGCACATAATGACGAGTATTTTATTTTGAAGGATTTCGCCTCTTACGTGGAAGCCCAGGAAGAAGCGAGCCAGGCCTACAGCAACCGCAGTCGCTGGTGCGAAATGACCGCCGTGAATATTGCCCATTCCGGGAAATTTTCCAGCGATCGGACCATCTCCCAGTATGCCTCGGGGATCTGGGAAATTGAGCCCCTGATCATCAGCTAGCAGGGCGGGGAGGCAGGATTTGCATCACCAGAAAGCAGCGCACGAACATTTCCAGGAGCGATGAGATGATGTGGGCTTACCATAATTCCCATGACCGGTTTTACCGTGAACCTTTCGGTGCGGTTCCCTGCGGTACGAAAATTAATCTGAAGATCGAAACGGGATTGAACTCCCGGGATCCGGCAGTTCAATCCGTTTTCCTGTACAAGACCTTTGAACGTGCGGGGCAGGAGATCAGCGAAGAGGTTCCCATGATGCCTGACGATTCGTCCTCTACCCCACGAGAGGGCCTGTTCCAGGTGGAACTGGTGACCCCGGAAAGCTCCGGCCTGCTGTGGTATTACTTTCGGATTGAACGCGAGGACGGGGTTTATTATTACGGCAATAACCCGAGTCAAAACGGCGGTCCGGGGCGCCTTGCCGACCACGCGCCTCCGGGTTTCCAGGTGACGGTGCACGCCCCCGGGCTGGCGACCCCTGACTGGATCCGGGAGGCCGTTGTCTACCAGGTTTTCGTCGACCGCTTTTATAACGGCTTCGGAGAAAAGGTGCTCCACCCCA